>JACREQ010000068.1 GCA_016218155.1 Bacteroidia bacterium | reverse complement strand
TTAGCATAGCCTGGGTTAAGGATCCTTCAATATGTGGATTTATAAAGAATCCATTCTCATTTTCTCCGAAAAATTCGAAGTGATTAAAACAAAATGGACTTAACAATAATGGTAAACCAGCACAAGCAGCTTGGTGTATCACTAAAGGCCAATGATCCTCTAAACTGGGTAATACAAAACAACCTGCGTTTGCATAAACATCCCCTAAATTATCCTGATGAACAAATCCCAAATTTTTTACAAAAGGTGGTATAATATGTTCAAGTTCACCCTTGCCAACCATCACCAATTCCCAAGGTTCTTTAGATAACTTACGATATTGTGAATATTCTTTAATTAAAAATACAACACCTTTCCGTTTAATGAATTGACCATCAAATAGAAAGACCTGTGGATAGTTTTTGAAATTATCTCGTAAAGCCTTTGCATTATTAAAAATTTTATTAGTTGCAGTATAAAGCCCAATTCTGATATTTTCATCTTTAACACCATAATAACGCATCAAATCATAACCAGCTTTACCCGGTACGATTACATATTTAAATTTTCTTAAATATCGCTGAAGTAATTTTTTCCCTATCTTTTGTCTAAAGTTGTTTTTGAAAGGTTGATCACTTAATAAGATCAAATTAACATTATTTTTATAAAAGTATTTAGTGAAATGTCTGATTTCACTATTTCCCCATCCCGTAATAAAAACTGTTTGAATATCTCTAGAGACAATATTTTGAATCAAATTTTTGAACTCTTGTAATCTAACTATTTTGAAATAAGTGCTCGAAAACTTAATAGGATAATTCTTGTTATTCGTGGTTTCGACCAAAATGATTTTGTAATCTGTATATCGAGCTAAATTCTCGATACAGTGGAACATATAGCCGGGTAAAGAAGTATAGATAAAAATCAAATATTTACTTGTAGATTTACAATACATTTTCTATGTCTTTTACTATAACGAGCATTTAAGAAACAATTATGAATTTGAGTAATAATATTTTATGAAATGACTTATCAAAGGGAAAACAATTTTTATTATTTAATTATGATATTATCATTGTTTATTTTAATTATTGATAAAACACCCAATAATAACCAAAAATAAAAAAACAAACCTGAACCAGCTGAAAATACATAACCCTCAGCAATCATATGCACGAAGAATAGAATAAGTAAACTTCCAAGATATGCCGTCTGTAAAATCGTTTTATTATCTTTCAAAATAAATTTCATATAACCAGCTAATAATAATATAAAAGGTATAAAACCCAATAGCCCTATCATTGAAAGAACTGCTAACCAGGAAGTTCCTGGTTCAATCCTGCCTTTATATGGATCAAACTGATTATTAAAAATTTTAGTATTAATGGATGCAAATCCAATCCCTAAAAATGGTGACGAACTAAATTCTTCTAATCGTAACACCCACAAATGGGTCCTGGTTACGGTAATATCACCCATCTCTACGGCATAACTCATTTTAGAAATAATTCTTTCTGTGTATTCTTCCCAGATTGGATAACTTAAAATTAAAATGCTTCCTAAAATTAAAACGAATTTGAGAAGGTAAGTTAATTTTTTTTGATTTACCTTGTATATGAAAAAAAGTGTACCAGCTAAACCCGCAATTAATGCAACTCTTGAACCCGCAGCAACACAAGTTATAAAGCTAATGAATGATAATATGGCATAAATGAGGCGAAATAATTTGTTCTTATTTGAATATGCTTTTTCTATTGAATTAATCATAGCAATTGCCGCCATAGGTCCTAGTATCATTGAATGGTTGAAGAATCCTGTAAAACCTCCACGCCCAAAAACTATTGAAGAATTAACTAATAAACCCAGAAATGAAGCTATAATAAGATATATGATAAAAATATTTATTGCATTAAATAGCTTCAACCTAAAATAGTTTATTGTATTAGAATAAATAAATGGTCCTACCAGACTGACAATTAAAATAAAAGCCATCAATCTTGCATAAGGAATGAAAACTGACGGTATCTGATTAAAAATAATACTAATTAGTGCTGCCCCAATTATCCATAAAATAAGATAATTTATTTTTACATTTTTACTAAGTATCATTAATACTGTGAGCGTAAATGCCATTGAGTAATAATAAAATTCACCGAGTTCAATCTCAAAATTTGAAATGTTGATTATAGCTAACAAGGCAACTATTAAAGCCATTATGTTTATAAAACTTTTCATTGATTATCTAAAAATTATACTTCATTAAATATATTTTAATTCAAGATGAAATATTGTGGCTAATAAAAGAAGAAAAAAAATATCTAATATTAGTGATGAATATATCAAAGCCATTGCTCCTAAATTACCTTCTGTGTAAACTAAAAGAAAATAAGAAAGCAATAAAACTCCTGCATCTCTTATAAATCTAATAAAAAATATTAGCCAGCTTTTTCCTTTCGATAAATATGCCTGTGTATAAACATTAGTTAAGCTGGAAAAAATCGTAATTATTATTGCAAATCTTATTACTTCTTTTAATCCTATAAAAGTTGAACCATAAAAACCTACTATTAGATCAGACATTAGAAATACTGCTATAGATAATGTAAATGTCACTAAAAAATTTATGAACAAGGTTAGCTTTAATACTCTAATATGCTGATTTTGATTGTTAACTGATTCTGACAAATGAGATAATATCACATTTCTTAAAATTCCAGGAATAAAAAGAATAATTGCATTCCATTGTATTGCTGCAGAAAAAAGTCCTAATTGACCATAACCTGAAAGTTTTATTAATATAAGACTTGTCAGCCAGGTTGTTATTGAGTATGTAGCTTCTTGCAGTGCGACTGGAAAAGAAAAGTTAATTATTTCTTTAATTAGATTTTTTTTAGACAATTCATCAGAAAATAATTTTGATTTATGTTTTTTTACTAATATTAAGTTTAAATACCAGTTCAGGATTTGAGAAATTAACAATGCTATCAATGCGCCCTCAAGCTTCCAGAGATATGTAAAAACAAGACTTGTAATAAATGTTGCAACTCCTGTAATTGTATTGACACGAGTCATACCCTTAAATTCATTAAAACCGGCGAGGAACCCAATGTGTGTTGTAGTTACAGCATTAAAAACGATCCAAACAGCTACAAGACGTAAAGGTATTGTGAGATGTGGGGCATTCAATATATTTTCTGAAATATAATTTGCGCTTATCAACAGCAATAACGCCATTATTCCACTTACAATCAAAGTTATGTTTATGCAGTATTTCAGGATAATTTTAATGTACTCAGGTTTACTGTTTTTGTATTCGGCAACATATTTTGTTGCAGTGTATCCCAAACCAAAAGTTGAAAATATTGTCAATGACATAAGGGTGTTTCTTATAATTCCATATTCGCCATAAATATCTTTTCCTAAAAACCGTGCTACAATAATCCCTGCGGCAAGTGCAAGTCCTTTACCCACTATGTTTCCAAACAAGGCCCAAAAAGAATCATTAATTAATTTACTCTTTAATAAACGATTCATTAAATCTTTAAATTTTATCAAATTGAAAAGTCCTAATGATATCATCCCTGATTTAATCCTGAATTAAATTATAATTCTTTATTATTGTGATAAAAATTATCAAGAAATTCCTTAATTCTATTTGACTCAAAAATTCTTTTCTAAAAAAAAATACAATAATTATTTATTGAAATTATATTTTTAGTTAAAATAGTTTAAGCTAAGATAACAGCATTTTGATTTTCCAACACAGTTAAATATTAAAACTTATTACAAACAAAGCCCACAACCTGGACCAGTGGACTCTGTCAATATCTAATCTTGAATGTTCAATATTCAATTTAACATCTAAATCTTTCAATCTTTCATTAATTAAATTTTTCAATTGCCCATTCATAATCCAATCTTCAAAGGGGAAAGTAAAACCCATTTTTGGTCTTTGAACAATTTCATCAGGTAAATCTCCAACTGCTTCAACCAACATTTTCTTGGGAAAATTTTTATCATAAGCTTCGTCAAGATAGGGAAGTACTGCCTCGTAAAGTTTGTGATCAACAAAAGGCACTCTTAATTCTAAGCCATGAGCCATACTAAAAACATCGCTGTCGCGGAGGAGTTGGTTTCTCATATAATAGCAAGTCTCCAAATAACTAATATGCTGCATCGTTGTCATTTCGAAGGAGCCTGATTCATCGGGTGACTGAGAAATCTTATTCTTCAGATTTCTCGCTTCGCTCGAAATGACGGTATCATTAACCTTTTCACTTTTTACTTTTATCTTTTGTCTTTCAAAATTCCATCCCAAAATTTGTAACTCTTCCTCCGTAAAAAGTCCTCTTATAAGTTTGTACTCTGCATTTGGTTCATCAGGATTTTTCATATAATGAATTGCTTTTGCAGGTAATTTGTTTTTAAGCAACGGAGCAGCGGCTTTCATAAACATTTTTGCAAAAGGAAGATTTTTTATTCTCTGGTATTTAGGAATAAGATTAAAAGAAGGATAACCGCCGAAAAGTTCATCACCGCCCAAACCGGAAAGGACAACTTTAAGTCCTGCCTGCTTTGCAGCTTTTGAAACGAAGTAGGTATTAATGCCGTCAATAGTCGGCTGGTCCATAACAGACATTATGTTTTCAAAATCATCAAGCAAATCTTTTTCATAAAAAGGAATTTCGATATGCTCTGTGTTATATCTCTTTGCAGCCAGTCTTGAGTATTTCGATTCATCAAATCTGCTTTCAGGAAAAACTATTGAAACGGTTTTAATTTTTTCTTTACCAACCTGTCGCATTAAAGAAACAATGGCTGTAGAATCAATACCACCGGATAAAAACGCACCAACCTCTACATCTGCCACAAGATGAGCACGCACTGTATCAAGTAACGCTTCACGAATTATACGCTTAGCATCATTATCGTATTTACGTGCTGGAATGATTGATTGATTGAATGATTGACTGGATGAATGGTTGTATGATTTCGGACTATTAATTGAGGACTGATAACTGCTTATTGAAGAATTTTGAATTAAATAACTGAACTCCCAATACTTTTGACATTTTACTTTTGATTTTTGCCATTCCAGAAAATAACCAGGCATCAGAGAATTCACTTCGTTATAGATAGTCATCGGTGCCGGTACTGAACCAGTTTTTAAAAATGCATCCAGGGCTTTATAATTTGTTGTGAGATTTTTTTTGTACTCTTTAATAGCCTTCAGCTCTGAAGAAAATATAAAACTTGCCTCGCCGGCAGGCGGGTAATTTTCATCATAAAAATAATAGAAAGGTTTTATACCAAATCTGTCACGGGCAGCAAACAAAGTTTTTTCTTTCTCATCCCAAATAGCAAAAGCGAACATTCCGCGCAGCAGATTCAAACAATCTTTACCATACTTTGAATACAAATAAAGTATAACTTCCGTATCCGAATGGGATTTAAAAATTTCCTTCACATTAGCAGAAGGGTTGGGATTGCTTATTTTGTTCTCCTTTGGAGAAGGGTTAGGGATGAGGCCTTTGTAATTATAAATTTCCCCATTATAAACAATCGTAAACCTTCCATCATTTGTAGTCATTGGCTGGTGACCGGCAGGTGAGAGATCAATTATTGATAGACGACGGTGAGCAAGTGCAATAAACACATGATTTGCATTCTTGTCCTCATCAGCAACATAATTTAGTATGTCACGCTGAGCTTTGTCGAAGTGTGACCCTCTTTGCGAAAAATAGACACCCGCATCATCCGGGCCGCGGTGGGCAAGAATATCCCTTGCAGCAATGACTCTGCTTTCATCAATCTTCCCGTTAATATTTATAACACCAAAAATTCCGCACATTTGATTTAGTAAAGATTAAAAATAATTGGAAGAGTATCCGGTACCCAAACATTTTGGCTGCAGGAAAGAAGACGATTAAGTATGGACCCCACAGAATAATAAATCATACCATACCTTTCTAAAAATTTTTCTGCAAAATTAAGGCAAAGAATCGATAAACAAAAAAATTTTCTCTGTTCTGTTCTTATCAGTTCAATCAGTGTTCCCATCAGAATTTTACTCTGCTCTCTCTGCGTTGTTGCTTGAACAATCCCGAAGAGATGTCATTAATGTAATATGTAGCGATAAAGCTTGCTTTGTCGATGAAAAGAAAAGATTGTGGGTCAGAGCAAGCTCTGCCCCTACAATTGAATGATTTAATTGTAAATATTTGTTGTAGTTCGCTTCAATCAATTGATCAGATGATTCATCGGTGTAAGAAATCCTATGCCTTAAAAAATCCTGAAAGGATGAAATAATTATAGAAAAGAAATTGATTTATAAATCATAAATCCCGAAGGGATGTCATTATTGTAATATGTAGCGACAAAGCTTGCTTTGTCGAAGAAAAGAAAAGATTCTTGGTCAGAGCAAGCTCTGCCCCTACAATTGAATGA
>JACREQ010000067.1 GCA_016218155.1 Bacteroidia bacterium | reverse complement strand
GTTAAAAGAGGAACACCATATGTTAAACTTAATTTGGCAGCTTAAAAAAATATTAAATAAATATTTGGAGATATCATAGATATCGGTTCGATGTTGGATTTGGCAGGCTTTTACTTGCAGTGATTGTCAAACCGCTAAAATGTTTGAAATTTGTTAAAATTGTCAAGTTGCCCATAACAGCCTGCTAAATGCCAACATAGTGTTAGGGGCTGTGGTTTATTTGTCAATTCGCTTGCATCATTTTATTATTAGCTTTCTATTTTCAAGTTTATTGTCATATAAAATTTCCAACATGTATACTCCTTTTGAAAATGTCGAAACATCTAATTCCATTAAATTTTGATTTTCAAATTTGTCAATGTACAATTGCTGTCCAGTTGAATTGAAAATTTTAATTATTATTTCTTTTGCTAAGTAGTCATTAAGATTTATTTGAATTTTCTCAAAAGCAGGGTTTGGGTAAATTGTTATTGATTTTTCTGATGTTTTCTTATATATATTTGTCCAATTTTCGCAATAAATCGAATCAGAACTTACACAAATATCATCAATATAGTAAAATGCATAATTATTATTTGAAGGTGCTAAATTAATAGTATCAGTATTATTGTTATTAAAAAAGTTTCCGATAATAATATAGGAATAAGAAGAATCTGCAATAAATGACCCGCTTATCTTTGTCCATTTAACTGTATCAATAACAATATCATTGCTGTAATAATGGGCGGTATTATTTATTGGAGCTGGGTTAGAATAGGAATAAGGAACTGTTGAAAATTTAACGCCCATTTTATTTGATCCAACAGTTACTCCCCAATTTAAATTGCCACCTAAACTAATGTAAAAAGAAATAAAATATTTTTGCCCAATAACCAGATTAGATAATAGTGGTGCACCTGCAAATTCTAATGCATTTTGAAATTGAGCATGAAATGGACAAATTCCAATATACGCATTTCCAGTATGTGGATATTGAAATCCATAATAACAATTTGGGGGAGAATAATCAGAATTAGAAGAGCAAGTATTAAAATAATCAGGAGATTCCCTATAAGAATCCCAAAATGTACAATATGAGATTTGACTATTATTGTCAGGGCAAATAGAATATTGTTCAAAACTCGGGTTAGGAGCTAAGTTTTGAGATTGTACATTTTTACTATATATAATAAAGAGCAAAAGAAATAATATTTGAAGATATTTTGTGATTTTCATTTTTTATTTAGTCAATGAATTAGTTGTTTTTTTTTAACCATTGCCCCTAACAGTTTAAGCTTAGCTATGTTGCGTAATTACTTGCAGGCATTGTCCAAATGTAATAATGTTGATTTAGAAAAGCAAATTTATTTAACATTCTGCCAGCAATATAGACTAAGGTGGTGTTAGCAACTCGTAGCAAGGCTGTTATGATTTTGAAATTTAGTGTCAAAGAGAACGATTTGAACGACGGCTTTAATTTGTAACAACGTTTCGAATTTGTGTGTCATGATTAATTGCAATAATTTTTATTCCTGTATGTCAAGCGAAGACTGTGCGGTTGTGGGTCGGGTAAAAAATTTAGGTCTGGACACAATGATTTGCTTTTTGGTTTTGCAAATGATTGTGATTGCTCCTACCCTGTCAAAAAGAACGGATTTGCTCTTTTGAGTGATTAGCGAAAAAAGTGCAAAGAACGAATTTGTCATTGAAATACCGTCGTTATTTTTTTGTTAGATAAATTTTTTATGAAGTGAAGCTTGGCTTTTGCGTGCTATGGTTGCTAACGGTTGCATGTTGGATTTGGCAGGCTTTTACTTGCAGTTGTTGTCAAACCGTTAAAAGGTTTGACTTTTGTTTTCTGTGTCAAGTTGCCCATAACAGCCTGCTAAATTCCAACATAGTGTTAGCGCCTGGCATTTGTTATTTCGTTAAAGGTATTCCATATTTTCTGTCGAACAAGTAATATTGTAATTCATTGTCGAAAATGTAAGGAACTATTTCAAGTCCAAGTCCAGAAATGTATTTATTTAATTCTTTATCCTTTATTTTGAATTTGTCAGCACTCACAATATTTATTGGAAAGTTGTCAAGATTGGGATTTTTGGAATGTATATAAACTGCATTTTGTGAAAGGTCATTTTCAATTATACTAATAAAAACTTGATAGTCGTGTGGGTATTTTTTTAATTTTACTTTTAAAAGCTCATAAATTTCAAGTAACTTGTCTATAAATATTTTTTTTGTCGACCAGTTTTTATTAAAATTATTGTCCCAGTCTACATGAGTATGCCAAAGGTCGAACCAACTATTTGGTCCACCACTAAAGTCTAATTGCTTTAAATTTATTTCTGTTTTCATTTTAATGCTTGGCGCTAACGGTTTGCGGTTGAATTTGGCAGGCTTTTACTTGCAGTCATTGTCAAACCGCTAAAATGTTTGAATTTTGTTAAAATTGTCAAGTTGCCCATAACAGCCTGCTAAATTTTAACCGTGTGTTACCAACTGCTTTTTGTTATATTTTAATGCCGATTCCAAGTCTACAGCTATACATTTTTGGTAATTCGCTTAAATTAAAAGTAATATATTTTCTTTGTTTGATTGGAATTTGAGGAGCAAATGATTTCTGTGTTAAAATATCTAATTCCGAAATACAAAATGGGATATTAAAATCTATATAAAATCTTTTGCTCAAAAAGAATGTTAGACGAGGAATTAAATATGTGTCAATTCCTATACTATAATTTGAAGAACCATAAGAATTCGCCATTCGTGGAATGGATTTGGTCAATCGGTAATATGGACTTATCGCAAAACCTAATGAAAAATTAAACCTTTTGTTTTTAGATTTATTAAAAAGATAAATGTATTCATAACGTAATGATATAAGTGTATTTTTATAATCGAATTCAGAAAAGTACTCAATAACGCCGCTGGTGTCATTAATTTGTTTGACGGAATTATTTTGATTACTAAATGAAAAACTTTTTAGTTCAATTTCTTTGAAATTATTTTTTCTTGATTTCCATTGAAAAGCTATAGTCGGGTTTAAGAATTTTAAAGTAGAAATTGTCCTATCGATATGAGCAGGGAAGAAGTTAGTAGTATTTAAGACAATGTCGTATGAGGATAAATTGTAAAGCTTAACACTCAGCTTATAGTCAATACTTTTATCTTGAGTCCATGCACTATAAGTCAAAAAGATTGAGATAATAACTAAAATGTAATTTTTCATTGATAGATTAATTTTTCAAGCATTATTATTTCTTGGAATTTTTTAAAAGTAGTTGGTAACGTTGGCATGTTGGATTTGGCAGGCAATTGCTTGCAATTGGTGTCAAACCGTTAAATGGTTTGACTTTTGTTTTCTGTGTCAAGTTGCCCATAACAGCCTGCTAAATTCTAACATAGTGTTAGCGGTAGATTTTATTTTCATAATTTAAAGCTAAAAGGCATGAGAAACCGATTATTTGTCGGTACGCCATTTATAATAATTGGAGAAATGTTTTTAATTGATTTTAATGTTTTTATTACTTCGTTGTCTAAAACTGGAGAAACACCTCTCACAATAACAATGCTGTCAATTAAACCAGTTGTTGTAATTAAAAAACTTGCGAAAACTTTTCCTTGAATGCCATTCTTTTTTGCATTTTCTGGATATTTCAAATTTTTTATAATGTTGTCAAATAAGCTTTGACTAAAATAAACTTGTATGCTTGTGAAATTTCTATTAAACAAATAAAAAATATATTTATAATTCCTGTCGTTAATTGTCTTGATATTAGTCAATACAGTGTCATAATTAGCACTATATAAAAATAAATTATAAGTTCCAGAAATAATTTTGTCGAATTCAAATAAGCTGTCTTTGTTTGTTTTAATATTTAAAAACAAATATTGCTTTTTGTTTGAGGTTAGTCTAACGCTGTCAAGGTTATTAATGATTTTATTTGAATAATTCTCTAATAATTGAACTCGCATACGTGAGTCATTCTGACTGAAAGTTGTCAACCAGAAAATGCTTAAAAATATAACGAATATTGTTTTCATAAATTTACCGCTAACGGTTTGCGGTTGAATTTGGCAGGCTTTTACTTGCACTGGTTGTCAAACCGCTAAAATATTTGACATTTGTTAAATGTGTCAAGTTGCCCATAACAGCCTGCTAAATTTTAACCGTGTGTTAGGGGCTGCTTTTATTTGTTTTTAATCTTAAAGTCACCAACAATTGGAAATCGTTTAGTAATTGTGTCCAACTGCCAAATAAGTTCTTTAATTTGTGTCTGGTCGAAACTCAACAAAAAAGTCAATTCGTTACCTTCATTTGGTTTATCACTAGCTTTTACATTAACTTCAAAGTGTCCTAAACCATCGCCTAAAATATTTAATTCTAGCTGTTTTTCAAGTCCAGAAAAAATTGCTGAACCCTTAAAGTTGCTATATAAAAGTTCGAATTCTTGTTTAAATTTTTCAAAGTCCACAGTCATAAAATCAGCCACAAATTGTCCTGAAAACGCTCCACAATTAACAATTACTTTTGTTTTAATCCAATTGTTGTCCCAGTCAAGTTGACTGTTTTCTCTGACTAGTGCTATTGGTTCTAGTCTTACGAAATTTACTGAGTCAGAAATTTCAAAAAATAAGTCTTGTTGTGTCATAATTTTATAAAGTTGCCCCTAACGGTTTGCGGTTGAATTTGGCAGGCTTTTACTTGCACTGGTTGTCAAACCGCTAAAATGCTTGAACATTGTTATTCTTGTCAAGTTGCCAATAACAGCCTGCTAAATTTTAACCGTGTGTTAGGCAATGTTGTTATT
>JACREQ010000066.1 GCA_016218155.1 Bacteroidia bacterium | reverse complement strand
TAAAATAAATATCCAAGAAATGTAGCTCCTACAATAATATATCCCAATCCCAACCATATTTTTAATGGAATATCATGAAAATTAGAATTTATAACCGGTTCAATAGTAAAGGGTAGGGTAATAAAGAAACCAAAAATAAATGTCCATAACATTATAGTCATTGGATGGTATTTTTTCATTAATGGTTTTATTATTACAAGATAAACTGCAAATGATGTTGCGTTAATTAAGATAAGAATATTTCCTACAAAAGTTTTTGAATTAAATGATAGTTCACCTTTGCCAGTAATAAGTAAAACAGCCCCTGCAATGCCAATAGCTATTCCAAGTATTTTTAATAATGTTATTTTTTCTTTTAATATAACAAAAGCGAAAATAAGTACAAGAACTGGATTAACTGTCATTATTATTGCTGCATCAATAGGGGTAGTAAGGTTAAGTCCTTCAAAAAACATAATTTGATTAATAGCAATTCCAAAAACTGATGAAAGTATTAATCTTGGAAAATCTTTTTTTTCTACTTTTTCTTTAATAAAAAGAAAAAAGAATAATAGCGTTAGGACTATTGTACCAGTAATTCTAAAAAAAATTATTGCCTTTGGCGAGAAATAATCTGGCATTACACCTTTAGCAATAACATAATTCAACCCATAAATTACATTTGCAGCAATAATTGAAATAATAGCAAAAGCCCTTCCAGAATAATTAATCATGGGGATTAAATTCTTACGCCTATAACACAAATATCATCAACCTGTTCGTATGAACCACCTTTCCAGTCTTCAATGGTTTTATCGAGCATTTTGCGCTGGGTAGTCATGTCAAATTCCTGAACTGTTAGTAATAGTTCTTTAAATGGTTTGTATTTAAATTTCTTTCCGCTTGGTCCGCCAAACTGATCGGGGAAACCGTCAGAGAAAATGTAAATAGAATCGCCTTCAATAAGCTGAATGGTGTGATTTAAGAATTTTTCTCTGTTTATATATGCTCCAATTGGCTGACGGTTGGCTTTAATCTCATACAAAGCAAATTTTTCATTTTCGGTAATTGCATCATATTTGACATTGTTATGAATAAAGCTGTTTTCTTTATTTCTAACAAGGTAAACTGGATTATTTGCACCCGCAAATTCAAGTATATTGTTATCGGTGTGAAGTGCACATAAAGCCACATCCATTCCGTCTTTTACATCTTTTCCTTCGCCACTGTGTAAAGTTTGTTCTACCAAATCATTGAGTTTATCTAAAATTTGCCCTGGTTGATAAATATGCTGTTCGTTTACAGCCTGATTAAGATTATTGTAGCCTACAATACTCATAAAAGCTCCGGGAACTCCATGTCCTGTACAATCAACAACTGAAAACAGAACAAGATCCTGTTTAACAGCCATCCAGTAAAAGTCTCCCGAAACAATATCTTTTGGTTTAAAAAGAATAAATGATTTTTCGACACTTTCTTTAACTAATTTATCTGGAGGTAAAATAGCTTCCTGTATTCGTTTAGCGTAATTTATACTTGCTAAAATATCACGGTTTTTGTTTTCTATTTCTGCTTTTTGTTCTGATATTTCTTCGTTTTGAGCAGATAACAATGTATTGGCTTTTTTCTTCTGTCTGTATCCTCTTAAAATAAATCCTGCCAATATTATTAATAATAACAAAACAAAAACTACAGCGATTATTTGTGTAGATTGTTGTTTAATCTTAAGGTCGTCTTTTTGTTTTTGTGTTTTGAGCAATTGGTTTTCTTTTTCTCTTTTTTCTGCATTAAATTGTTCCTGAAGTTGTGAGAGTACTTTAGAGTTTTCTTCGTTTAAAATACTGTCTTTATAAGAAACATAATAAGTATGCGCTTCATATGCACCTTTGTAATTCCCAATTATTGAATTTAATTCAGCTAAAACTAAGAATGCACTTTTGGCGCCGTCTCGGTATCCAATTTCTTTAGATAAATTAATAGCTTTCTCAATTATAGTAATAGCTTTGTTGTAAGACTCCTGTTGTTGATATAGAACTGCTAGATTTACGTATGTGCTTACAATTCCCCATTTATCGCCAAGTTCATCTTTTAACAAAACTGATTTCTGGTAATATGCTTCGGCATTTTTAAAATCTTTTTTGTTATATGCCATGTTTCCCAGATTAGTGAAGCTTGTAGCCATGCCATATTTATTGTCAATTTGCTCATGAATTTTTAAAGATTGTTTAAAATAAACTGTGGCTGTGTCAAACATACTTTGTTTATCATAAACTAAGCCTATATTGTTTAGAGTCATGGCCATCCCAAATTTATTGTCGAGTTCGTCAACAATCTTCAGAGTTTTTTGGAAGTAATCCATAGCTTTTACATAACTGGCCTGATAGTAATATATTAATCCAATGTTATTCATACTTGAAGCTATACCACTTTTATCGCCAATAGATTCTTTAATTTTTAATGCAGAAAGGTAATTTTCGAGAGCTTTATTATAATTACCTTGTTTTTCGTAAACTCTTCCAAGGCTGTTTTTTACATCAGAAATACCTGACTTATTTCTAACTTTAGCATATACACTTAATGAAATCTGATAGTATTCAATTGATTTTATAAAATCACTTTGTGAGTCAAGAATGTCACCAATAATTTTAGATAAATCTCCTATTCCTTTATCATAACCGATATCCTGACTTAATGTTAAACCTTGTTTGGCGTATTCAAGTGATTTATCAATATCAGTTTCTACATATTCTTCAGCAATTAATTTGTATAAATTTACAGCAGAGCTGTCTTTTTTTGACTTATTTAATGAAAGTTGCAAGCTGTCAACTCTGGAAATCTGAGCAAACAAAGACGAACTGATAAATAATAAAAAGAAAACTCTGATCATTTTTTTATAACTATGAAACAAATATAATCTAAATTTTTTCAATTAGAATAATAAAAAAACCTCTTCTTTTGGAAGAGGTTTTTAATAAATCGTTAGTTATACTGATTAGGTCCTCGTGGGACTGAGAATTGTCCGCTAACATTTACTCCGGTTGCTGAAACGCCAGTTATAGTTCCTTCTATTAGTCCAACATTTTCACCTCCAATTTTTGTGATATTTACAGTACCTGTTGCTAATGTATCCTGGAAATATGGTGTAGTACTCATAATATACATTGAAACAATTGTAGGTGTTGATTTTGTTCCTACTGTATAAGTTCCGGTATGAACACCATTTGTTTGAATATAAAGATCACCATCACTGCCATAAGCAGAAATATTTATGTGTCGAGGAACACCTGCAGTGTCGTAAATTAATTTCCCCATTCTTGATCCATTAAAACCATTTAATGTTACATTGTTAAATTGACCACCGTTAAGAATTAATCGTGTAGGACCTAATTGAACAGGTGGACAAAGAATGAAATCACCATAGTTATATGGATCTGTTGATGGATAGAAATATTTTATAGTGTCAGTACCATTACCCCATGCATGAATATTTGCTGATGTAGCCGATGTTTCCATAAATAATTCAAATACTCCATCGTTTTGTGTAAAGCAAGATGTATGAACATTTGCAAACACTGTTGATGAGTACCAATCAATAGCAACTCTTCCAACAATTGGAGCACCTGCACAATTAACTAACCTACCATAAACTTTTCTCATAGCAGGAACTGTAAAGTCTGCTGTAAAAGTTTGTCCATCTGATAATGCTGTACAAGGAACAGGATTAATTACAGTTCCGTAATATGTTGGGAAAATTCCAATTACCATTGCAACCCCTGTTGGTACTTTTTTAATATAGTCGCCATTTATGTTTGTTTTTGCCATGGTATGTCCAACTCTTACATTAACACCAGGTACTGGTAATCCATTACTGTCCGTTACTCTTCCCGAAACAACTGCAATTCCAGGTTTTGTTTCCTGACAACTCCAGAAAGAAAAATGTCCAACCTGACCCATATATTTTCCTCCTGTTTTATTTGCTGTACCTGAAGATTGAGATACTCCCATAATAGGGTTATATTCTAATAAATCAATACTTGCAGGAGCGGATATTAAAAGTGTGTTTGGAATTTGCATTTTTACTGTTGCTTTTTTAGCATTTGCTTCATCAAGTTGAAGTTTATTTCCACTTGGATCAGTAATTATAACATTGAGTCCGGTAAAAGGATTCAACATAACATCATTTCCTGCATTGTCTTTACCATATAAATCGCCACCAAAAACAAACATTGGGAAGTTTGTCATAGTTGGATCTAAATATGCAGCTTTAACATTTACCATTCCTGTATATGCAGCACCTGTAGAAGTTACAAATGAGTTAGCAGGAAAAGAAACAACACAACCGCTCGACATTTCTAAAGAATCAGAAATGGTTGATGAGAAACTTTTACTTCCTGCATATGTAAAATCAGTTTCACTGATTAAGCCAACTTCCATATCAATTGGAACACCGGCTTCCGGTACAGCTGATCTGTTTAAAGAAAAATAGCCTGTTTTAGAAAACTCAACAACAAATCTTTCTTTAGAAACGGTTACACTTGAAAAATAAAATGAACCATCATATTCTGTTACTGCTTGTAAGCCACCTATTTTTACTGTTACTCCAGCAATAGGAGCCTGATTAACGTCAATTACAGCACCCGATAAAACTATAGTTGTTTTTGTAGGGTCAGCTGGAGTAATGTCATCTGTTTTATCTTTTTTACAACCTGTAATGATTGCAAAAGAGGTAATTGCCAAGGTGACAAAGAATAAAATAAATTTTTTCATAGTTGTTTAAAATTAAATTTGGACGTAAATTTAAGTTAGATTGGTTTTATGTGCAACTATAATGTTAATAAATTTGATGATATGCTGATAAGTTTTACATTCCGATTTTTTTGTATTTTCGCTTAATAATATGAATTAAAGAATTATGAAAGACTTAATTTTAGTGCTGATGTTAGTAGTTTTTACAATATCAGGTTTTTCTCAAAGTAAAACAGGTTGCCAGTCAGGTAATTGTGAAAACGGAAAAGGAGTTTATATTTTTAATACAGGTGATAAATATGAAGGTGAATTTGTTAACTCACATTTAAATGGATTTGGTAAATACACTGATGTTAATGGTAATGTTTATACCGGTGATTTTAAAGATGATAAGTTTAGTGGTAAAGGAATGTTTGTAAGATCAGATGGTACAAAATATATCGGAGAATTTTTAAACGGAAAACGAAGCGGTCTTGGAACTCAATGGTATTCTCAAACCTATAAAGAAAAAGGAAAATGGGAAAATGATCGTTTTATTGAAAATGCAGAATTTGAGGATTTTGTTATATCTGAGTCTTACGATTTTTGTACTGAATTTAATAAGATACTTTCAGCTTCTGTTAATAGTTTTGCTGAAATAAAGGGAATACCCGTTAGCGAATATATAACTGATTCATATTTATGTAAAGTAAAGCTTAAAGAATTGTCAACTGTAGAAATTAATGATAAAGAGGGATATTCTGGTTCGTTTTTTAAGGGCAATAAAGTTGAGGGTCTTAAAAAGTTTGAGGAGTTGAACAAGATTATTTTAAAATGTGTAGAGAAAAGTTGTTGTACATACAAAAATACTTTAGTAAACGGTGTTACAGAGAAGAAATACCAGTTTAGTCCTGTAACATATATCAGTTCATGTAATTCAAAAATAATGACTGTGAAAATTGAAGTTGTATGTAAAATTCAGGGTACTGAATCAGATGTAATATTACATATTACTAACCCACAGTAACAAATTGCTAGAACTTTGCAATTAGCTTTAAATTTAATCTTCTTGACGATAAATAATTTGGTACAGCATATTGATGATCGCGAACGTCGCTTACCCATTGATACGAAATTGTATTGTTTATATTAAGAAGGTTAAATACTTCTAGTCCCAGCCATATACTTTTAAAATGTTTAAAAGGATTTCCTTTTGGTAATTCGTGTTCTTCAGATTTTAACAATTTAGAAAAGCCAATGTCAACTCTTCTGTAGGCAGGCATTCTATAAGTAGCCTGAAATCTTTCAGATTTAGGAGGTCCAAACGGCAATCCACTTCCAAACAATAAGCTCAACTGCATTTTGTAAGAAGGGTTTCTTGGTAAATAATCTTGAAAAAATAATCCGAAATTTACTAATTGATCAGAAGGGCGGGGGATATATCCTGGTGCTACAATTAAACTATCAGAATTGATATAAAAATCATCCGATAAATCTTCCATTGTTTTCATAATTGAAATACTTGCCCAAGATTCAACACCCGGAACAAACTCACCATTTACCTTTAAATCAATTCCTGTTGCATATCCCTTTGCATTATTTTTAGCAAGGTATCTTATTCTTACATTGTCAATCTGATATGGAATAAGCTTTGTAAAATTCTTATAATAAATTTCTGAAAGAAATTTAAATGGCCTTCCCCATGCAATAAATATATAATCAGTTCCCAAAACAAATTGCAATGATTTTTGTGCTTCAATATTGTAATTAATTTGCCCGTTTAAATCACGTAACTCTCTATAAAATGGAGGTTGGTAATAATAACCTGCAGAGAATCTGAATAAGAAATCATTTTTCCAGTTAGGTCTGGCAGAAAATGATACACGTGGACTTATTAATAATTGATTGGAAAAATTCCAGTAATTTTCTCTGATGCCAATAGTAAAACTATATTCGTTACTGTCTGATTCAAATATGCTGGTTCTTTGAATAAAAGAAGTTACTCTATATGTATTCAGAGTATTTCTTGAACTGACAAATGAGTACATACTTACAACCGAATCAGTATATGGTAAAGAATAGCCCGCAGAATCAAGCATTTCCCATTCGTGAATTCTATCCTGAATAAATTCATTCTGAAAATTAGCACCCCATAAAATAGAATTGTCGTTTTTTTCGTAACTGCCTCTATGTTGAAAGTTTAAAACATTTGCAGTTAATTTATTTCTTGCATGGTTTAAGAAAGTTCCAATACCAATATTCATTAAACTGTCACCCAAATTATCTGAGCCCATTTCTTTATCAAGTTCGTTTAAGAAATACTGCCCCATAATATCAAGTGTTTCTTCTTCGTAAGAACTATATGCCGAACATGTTAAATTTAGCTTTAGATTTGAATTATATTTGTAATTTGTTGTAAAAGCTCCGAACATTGTTGAGTTCTTATCACGCTCCTGACCATCAAAGTATATTTTTAGTTTTAAAGCTTCATCGATTGTGCCAAAAGAAGTTTCGCGTGTTTGAGGAACAAAATGAAAACTATTCATCGCATAGTTGCCTAAAAAGCTAATTTCAAATTTTTCGGTTATATCATAAGTAAGGTAGGTTTGAAAATCAGCGAACGAAGGTTTGTAATCACCTTTAGTATCTAAGCTATTTAGTACATATTGTGACGATTTATAGCGAAGTCCAGAAATATGAGTAAATCTGTGATTTTTGCTGCAACCTTCAAAGCTGACACTTCCACCTAACAAACTTGCAGATACAGCAGCAGCAGCTTTAGAAGGTTTTTTATATCTGATGTCTAAAACCGAAGCCATTTTATCACCATATTTGGCATCAAACCCTCCAGCAGAAAATAAAATTGATGAAACCATATCGGGATTTACAAAACTTAACCCTTCCTGTTGTCCGCTTCTGATAAGGAAAGGGCGATATACTTCTATGTCGTTTACATAAACTAAGTTTTCGTCAAAATTGCCACCTCTAACAGAATATTGTGAACTTAATTCGTTATTTTTTGCAACACCCGGAAATGCTTTAAGACTTGCTTCAATACCACCTGAAATATCAGGGATTAATTGAATGATTTTTGGGTCTATTCTTTGTAAGTTTGTTTGTCTTTCTGTTTTTGCTTCAACATTAATAATTGGTATATTGTTAATGTTTTCATTTAAAGTAAAATTATTTCTTATTGTTTCTCCGGGTTTACCTTTTATTACAAACGTTTTATCGGAATATTGAATATGTGAAAAAACAATAGTTAGTTCTTTGTTTACTGGTAATTTTAATTTATAACTTCCTGCATTATCAGTATTTACTCCAACATTATTTAATTCTAATACTTTAACATTAATTTCAGGAATCGCAATACCATTCTGATCTGTTATTCTACCATATAGTGTAAAGTAATCTTGAGCATTAACTATTAAAGATAAAAGACAAAGGCTAATTATTGAAAATAATAATTTCATTTTAAGTAATATCAACGATCGTATAAAACAGAAAAAAACAAATAAAATTGTGTTTGTTAAATAATCAATTTTACTGTTTATAATCCAATGACTTTTAACCCTTGTTCAAATACAATATCACGTGGAATTCCTGCTTTTGAAATCTTCATTAAATCTTGTTCTAATTGAGGCTTCATAATACCCATTTCTTTTAGAATATTTTTTGCGCTTTCGTAATCACCGTTTCCTTGTTGAATAAGAATTAATTTTCCTAATGAACTAACAGCTTCTTTCATTTTGTCAAAATTTACATGATAAGTACCTGTTTTATCATCACGGGTGAATGCGCCATTGTCTGCAAAATAATTAAATTCGATCATGTTTGCTTTTCCATGTGAACTGGCAGCGCCAAATCTTACTGACCTGAATATTCCTGCCATAAAAGTAACATAATTGTCAATTAATTCATGTTCATTTAATTCACCTTTGCTATTTAAATATGTAACAATATACAGTCCTAAAATATCAGCTTTACATTCTTCTAGTGAAGTATGAACATCTTTTAAAGCTTCTGTAACTAATCCTTTATTATTAATTGTTTTGCTTATCCCTAGTCCATGTGCTACTTCATGAAACATAACATTTTCAAAAAAAGCGTCAAATTTTATATTTTTTCTTTGGCTTTCTGCAATTAGTATGTTTGACATTGGCAACAGAATTTTATCAAACTTTGCTTTCATCGAATTTTTAAGCTGAAGTTTACGACTTCCTTTTAATTCGCCAACCTTTTTATCGTTTGGTAGATTAATGGCAATGGTTTTACTTCCGGCATTGCAATCACCTGCATAACAAATTGCTTCGTAAACTCCAAGTTGAGAATCTTTACCAGGAATTTCGGATTTATATTTATCTTCAACCGGTAAACTCTTTTGAATTTCAGGAAGTAACTGAGCAAATTTTGAAAGCTTATTACTCCAATCGATATCTTTTAGCAATATAAAAGATTCGAATGAAGTTTTATATCCGAATAAGCCATCATTATAGCTTTCAATAGGTCCGATAACAAAATCTAGATTGCTGTTTTCTAAACTCATCCATGCCATATCGCTATCAAAGTAATTATCTGATAGAAGTGCTTCTGCTCTTAATGTAAGATAATCTTTAAAACTTTTATTGTCTGAAATTTCTGAAGCTTTTCTTAATAACTCTGCAGCTTTATTCAATTTTTCATGATAAAATTTACTATATGGAATTGTGATTAATTCTTTTTTATCGTTTCTGCTAATAATAGTATACCAGCTTGTTTTATTTTCTGAATTGAATTTCTCAAATTCTTCTTTTGTCATATCTGATGGATAAAAATTACCACAATCAGGCTTTTCACCAATTCCTTCTACAAATGATTTGTTATTATTTAAATGTTCCCATGGGCCATAATTAATAAGGAAAAATTTCTTTGTATAATCGTCATTTATTTTTGCGAGTAACTCTTCTTTTTTGTTATATGATTGTTCCCAGTATAAATCATCCATTATTTGTGCTGCCTCAAATAAAATTGGTAGTATTTTTTTTTCTTTATCTGTAAGTTGAGAGAGATTTGCAGTTAATTTAACTATTGCATATTCATCTACTTTTGTTTTCATTAAATCGCTTTTAGTAGTTATTTCTGTCTTTTTATTAGATTGTGAAAATGAAAATGTAGCAAAAGACAGGAAAAAAATTCCTGCAAATAAATAATATTTCATAATTTAATTTATTTTGTTAAACCTAAAACCTGTTCGCCCTGTTCAAATGTAATGTCTGTAGGAATTCCAGCAGAAGAAATTCTTTTTAAATCTTCTTGTAAGGTTGGTTGCATATTACCTTTACTTTCTATAAGCTCTTTTGCTGCATCATAGTTACCTTCAGCAAGTATTTTCATGATATCAGAAGAAAAGCTTTCAATTGATGATTTCATTTTATCAAAATTAACCGAATAAGTTCCAGTTTTTTCATCTCTTGTAAAGGCTTGCATTTCCTGCAAAACATTAAAACAAATAATATTTGAAGATCCCTGAGAGTAGGTTGCACCGAAGCGAACAGATCTTATAACATTAGTCATAAAGATTACATAGTTATCTAAAAGTTCAACTTCTTTTATAACACCTTTTTCATGAAGTTTAGTAATAATATAAAGATTTAGAATATCAGCCTTTAATGAATTAATTGTAGGATAATAATCTTTTAATGCATCTTTAACCGGACCTTTATTATTTATAGTTGTTTTAACAACAATTGCATCTGCAATTTCATAATTAACATTATTGATAAAGAAAGCATCAAATTTTACATTTTTACGCTCATTATCAGAAATTAATATATTGCTGATAGGTTGTAATATTTTATCAAATTTAGCTTTCATTGCATTTTTAAACTGCATTTTCTTGCTTCCTTTTTCCATTAATATCCTACCATCTTTAGGGTGATTAATAGAAATGTTTTTTGCACCTGCATTAGCATATCCGCCATAAAAAATTGCATCATAAACACCAATATTGGTTTTTGTGAAAATTATCTGATTTTTATAGTTGTCATCTAAAGGAAGTTGATTTTTAATCTCAGGAACCATTGATGAATAATTTTTTAATTTATTGCTCCATTCAAGATCCTTTATCAATAAGAATGCTTCGTAAGCTGTTTTTGTATTAATAAATCTATCTTCTTCACTTTCTATTGGGCCAATAATAAGATCAATGTTATTTGATTCCATATCCATCCAAAACATTTCACTTGGATAATAATCATCATTTAATAACGCTTCTGCTCTTAAATTTAGAAATTTAGCAAAATCTTTATTTTCAGATATTTTGGCAGCTTTTTTAAGTAAGTCTGCAGCTTTTTCAAGTTTATCTTTATATGCAACATGATAAGGTTGTGTGTATAAAGATCCATCTTCTGATCGTTTTACAACTGTATACATACTTATTTTATCTTCAAATTTCATATCGATAAATGGTAAGTATTTAATGTCAGAAGGATAAAATCCTGCACCAATAGGTTTTTTATTTACATTTTCCAGAAATGGTTCATTACCGTTAAGTCTATCCCAAGGACCATAGTTTATATCGCATAATTTTGCTTCTTCGGGGTTTTTTAACCCTGCAAATAATGAGTCTTTTATTCCATAGGATTGCATCCAGAAAATTTCATCCATTATTTTACAAGCACTTATCAAAATGGTAAGCATTTCTTTGTCTTTATCTGTTAGTTTAGATAAATCACTAACAAGAGGAATTACAGCATATTCATTAATTCGCTCATTTACTGTTAGTTTTTTTGCCTGAACTGTATCAGTAACTTGTTGTTGGTTTTGATCATTTTCACCTGTACCACAGGAATTAATTAATATTACAAAAGATGATAAAATTGTAATAATAAAAATGTTGCGAATCATATTGTTATGTTTTATTTTTTTAAATATTTGCATCATCGGCATAAAATTGAAATCCAAGTCTTTTGCCGTTTTGAGATTTAGATTTTGTTATTTTATCTCTCATCTGTTCAACGGAAACAATACTTACATCATCATAATTTGGGACTAAGGATTCAAAATCAAGACAATATAGCATAGCTGATTCAATGATATTTTTTAATTCTATTTTATTTATTTTTGAATTTGCAAAATCATTATATAAAAAACCTAATTGTCTTTTTCCTTCAACAAAATAATGCATTTCGCGGTTTACAAATATTCTGGCAATTAAATAGCCTAAATCTTCAAATCTGTTTAGCTTAAATGAATCAGATAAGAAATTATAAATATTTATTACACCAACAAATGCATTTAGTGGATTATCCTGAAGATATGAAGTTGTCCAAATTGAGTGTCCTCTGTCAAATTCAAAAACATTTGGTTGAACGTTAAAAATCAACATTTCAGTTGAAAAAACTAGTTCACTATCTGAACCCCCTTTATCATTATGTTCAATTTGGAAACCGGGTTTTTGGCTTTTTATAGCTTCATTATATTCAGTAGTAATTTCATTTAGTGTTTGTTTTACTAAGGAAAAAGCAGCAACAGTATTTTCAAGCACTTGCTGTTTAACAAGAGTTTTATCTTTTAAAGTAGTTAATATTAATGATTTTACCTTTTTGTCTTCTTTCTTATTCATGAATAAGTGATAATATTTCTTTATTAAAGAATTGTAAAGAGGTAAAGATATAAAAAAATATTAATACGCTCTTGCAAAAAGTACCCGCTTTTTTGAAGGTTTGCCCGTAACCATGCAAAAACCTTCTTCGTTGCTAGTATTTAAAGGAATACATCTGATTGTAGCTTTGGTTTCTTCCTTTATTTTTGCCTCAGTTTCTGCTGTTCCGTCCCAATGTGCTTCAAAAAAACCTCCATTTTCTATTGCCACTTTAAATTCATCGTAACTGTCAATTTTACGAGTGCTTTTTTCTCTAAATAACTTAGCTTTATTGAATATATTTTTTTGAATTTCGTCCAATAGATTTAATACATATTCAGAAATATTTTCAGAAGAAACTGAAGACTTTTCTAAGGTGTCACGTCTGGCAATTTCAATTGTTCCATTGTCAATATCTCTTGGACCAATAGCTATTCTAACAGGAATACCTTTTAATTCGTATTCGGCAAATTTCCAACCAGGCTTATGTGTATCTCTATCGTCAAGCTTGACAGTCAGTCCAGCATTTTCAAGTTGTTCTTTAAGTTCTTTTCCTTTGTTTACTACTTTTATCTGCTCTTCTTCTGTTTTGTAAATAGGAACAATAACAACTTGTATAGGAGCTATTTTAGGAGGTAAAACAAGTCCGTTGTTATCACTATGTGTCATAATTAAAGCACCAATTAATCTTGTCGAAACACCCCATGAAGTAGCCCAAACATATTCTAATTGACCTTCTTTTGAAGTAAACTTAACATCAAAAGCTTTAGCAAAATTCTGCCCTAGAAAATGCGAAGTTCCTGCCTGAAGTGCTTTCCCGTCCTGCATAAGTGCCTCAATGCAATAAGTATCAATAGCACCTGCAAATCTTTCAGAATCAGATTTTGTGCCTATAATTACTGGAATTCCTAAAAAGTTTTCTGCAAAATCAGAATAAACATTTATCATTTTTTTTGTTTCTTCAATTGCATCTTCACTTGTAGCATGTGCAGTATGACCTTCTTGCCATAAAAACTCAGCAGTTCTTAAAAATAATCTTGTTCGCATTTCCCATCTAACAACATTTGCCCATTGGTTGACTAAAATTGGTAAATCACGATAGGATTGAATCCAGTTTTTATAAGTATTCCAGATTATTGTCTCCGAAGTTGGGCGTACAATTAATTCTTCTTCAAGTTTTGCAGTTTCATCAACTATAACACCCTTACCATCAGGCGAATTTTTTAATCTGTAATGAGTAACTACTGCACATTCTTTAGCAAAACCCTCAACATGACTGGCTTCTTTACTAAAAAAAGATTTTGGTATAAAAAGTGGAAAGTAAGCATTTGAATGTCCGGTTTTTTTAAACATCCCGTCAAGTATATGTTGCATATTTTCCCAAATTGCATAACCATAAGGTTTAATAACCATACATCCTCTAACCGATGAATTTTCTGCAAGATCTGCTTTATTTACAATATCGTTATACCATTGTGAATAATTCTCTTCTTTTGTTGTAAGTACTTTTGCCATTATTTTATTGTTTTGGTACGGTATTTGAAATTGAACTGAAAAACTTTACAAAAAACGTAATTTTTTACTAATTTTACAATAAAAAAACAAATCAGGAGGTAAGTACCATGAAAACAAAACTTTTTATCCCGGCTTTATTGGCACTCTTAGTGGGAGCTTGTACTACCACAAAACATACAAGTGCCAGTTATGACGATATTTATTATTCGTCAAAAAATAAACCTGCAACAGTAACTGAAAATGTTGTTAGCGAGCCTGCTAATCAGGCTGAGCCAACTTCAGAATATACAGATTACAGCAATTCTGGTAATAATGAATCTTCAAATGTAAGTTCTGATGGAACTTCAAATGAAAAATCATATAATTATTCAAATTCAGATCAGTATACAGATGCAAATGGAAATACTTATGTGACAAATAATTATTATGAAGATTTTAATTCTGATGATTATTATGATTATTCATATTCAACTAGAATTCGTAGGTTTCATGAGCCTTACCTAGGTTATGGATATTATAATGGCTATTATACAAATTCTTATTGGTATACTTATGATCCATGGGATTGGGGTGTAAGTATTTATTTAGGATATCACTGGTGGCCTTCATATTGTTCAATGTATTCACCTTGGAGTTATGGTTATGGATATGATCCTTTCTGGGGTTACGGATATGGTTACGGACACGGTTACGGATATAATCCATATTGGGGTTACGGACATGGTTACGGTCATCATGGATACTGGGGTGGATATAATCATGGATATAATGATGGATACTGGGATGGATATAATGATGGATACGCAGATAATTATTATTACAATAGTTATGATCAGTCTTTAACAACTTACGGACATAGAGATGGTGGATCTTCAAGTGGTACAAGAGGAAATTATGGTTCATTTGTTAATGACTATAAAAAAGATGTTGAGAATAAACTTCCTGCAATTAACACTACAAATAATCCGCATTTAAATGCAAATAGCTCCAATAATAATGTTAACCCTAATGTTATACATAATTCAAATAATGGAACAATTAATCAGGCAAATGCTACAAAGAATCCAAATTCTACAAATAATGTTAATCCTAACGTTATTAATAATTCAAATAATGGAGCTATAAATGTTAAAAATCCTGATAACTCAAAGAATCCATCAAATAACAATAGATTCCCAGAGTTGAATAATAATAATGTTTCAAATTCTAATAATTCTACTATTAATAACGGTAAGAAACCAATAGAAAATAATAGTGGAAATAATGTTAGTCCAACTAATATTGATAATGTTAACCCTAATTTTAATAAAAATCCTAACAATAATCAGAATGTTGATCCTGTTAGAAAACCAAATAATGGTTCTATTGAAGTGGCACCTACAAAGAATCCTTATTCAAATCCAACAAACAACTCAGGAAATAACAATGTAAATCCTGATAATAATAGTAGAAATAACTGGTCAAAACCTCAAAAGATTGATAATTCTGGATCAAATGGTAATACAATTGAGTATAATAAACCGGTAAATAATGGTGGTTACAATAATAATAATAACGGTGGCAGAACTAATAAACCTGTTAATAATACTTATTCGGCACCAAGTAAAAATAATAATGACAGTAAACCAGTAAATTCCGGAAATACTTATAATTATTCTAAACCATCAAACTCAACTTATAGTTCACCTTCAAATAATTATTCAGCTCCAAAATCAAATAACTCATATTCTGCTCCGTCACACAATAACAATAGTAGTGGATCTTCATCTTTTGGTGGAAGCAGATCTTCAGGTAGTTCATCTGGTAGTTCTTCAGGTGGAAGTCGTTCAGGTGGTTCATCGTCAGGTAGCTCTTCAGGTGGACATCGTAGATAATATTATTAACTTATATAAAAATTAAAGTTATGAAAAAGTTAGTTTTAATAATCGGCGCGTTGTTACCAATCTTTTGTGCAGCACAAAATGAAGTAGACGCTTTAAGATATAGCCAGAATTTCAATAGTGGAACGGCAAGATATAATGCAATGGGAGGAGCTTTTGGTGCACTTGGAGGAGATTTCTCTAGTCTTAGTACAAACCCTGCCGGTCTTGGTATTTATAGGTCATCTGAATTTATGTTTACTCCTCAATTTTCATATAATTCAAGCTCTACAAAATATACAGATATTGCATTAGATGATTATAAATTCAGAATGAATTTTGCAAATGTAGGTTTTGTTGCAACACATGTAAGCGGACGAGAAGAGGGATGGGTAACAACAAGCTTTGCTGTTGGATATAACAGATTAGCAGATTTTAATCATTTTGTCAAAATTGAAGGACAAAATAATTCCAGTTCAATGACCGATTATTTTGCTGCACTAGCAAAAGATAAAGATTCAGAAACCATGAATTATTTTAATGAAGGTCTTGCATGGGATGCTTATCTGATTGACCCAACTACTCCTGGTGCAACAACATATAAGTCAGCATTACCTAGGTATGGTGAAATTCAAAGAAAAGACATTAATACTAAAGGTGGTATGGGTGAGTATGTTATATCGTTAGCTGGTAATTATAGCAACAAGCTATATATGGGTGGAACACTAGGAATACAAACAATTAGATACGTTGAAAATAGTTTTTATTCAGAAACTGATCCACATGATTCAATTCCTTCTTTCAATAAGTTCGATTTTCAGAATGATCTTAAAACAACAGGAGCTGGATTTAATTTTAAGTTTGGGTTAATTTATCGTCCTGCTGACTGGATTAGAATTGGTGGAGCAATTCATTCACCAACTTTCTTTAATATGCATGATGAATATAATAGCTCTATTCAATCATCTTTTTCAGATACATTGCATGGAACAGGAGAAAAAGTTAATTCAACTCAGGGAACTTATGATTATGAACTTACAACTCCATTTCGTGCAATTGGTAGTTTAGGATTTGTTATTAGTAAGTTTGCTATTATAGGCGTAGAATATGAGTATATTGATTATACAACAGCACGTTTAAGAGCTGATGATTATCCTTTTAATACTGAAAATAATACTATTGAAAATGCATATACAGCAACGGGTAATATAAAGGTTGGTGCAGAATTCAAGAATGGTCCTTTTAGTTTACGTGGTGGATATTGTTTATACGGAAGCCCTTATAGATCTGGTCAGATAAACGAAAATGCTATACATTCTTCATATAATGCCGGTTTTGGAATTAGAAATGATGATTTTTATTTTGATATGGCATTTACATATTTACAAGGTGAGGAAAAATATTTTTTATATGATCAGTCGATAGTTTCTGTACCTCCAGCAAATATTAAAAATACTAATGTTGGGGTAATGGCTACTTTTGGTTTTAAATTCTAATGTTTATTTATTGTGAAATGAAGCCGTCAAATTTTAATTTGACGGCTTTTTTATTGTTAAAAAGTTTAAACTCTCAGGCCCTAAATTAAAAATAAGGTCAAGAATACTTAGGTTTGGTATAAACTTAAATCTATCGCAAAATGTTTGTATATACTCTTTGTTATAAAATTCAGAGTTACTCTTAATTATTACTTTAGGGTGAATCGAATATCTTAAATCTATAATATCATCTGAGTATTCTTTAACAAAGTGATCAGTATTTTTTATTTCTTTTTTTACTTTTAAGATTTCAAGAATTACTTTTAAAATGTTACTGTTTAAATCAATTAGAAGTTCTTTATTTTGTTTTATTGTATCTAAAAGTTTATCTGAATAATATGAAAAAAAAGGTGATTTTCCATAAGCAGAAACTATTGCATTTAAATGTAGTCGTTGCCAGTTAGTTGAATAATCTATTTTAATATTACATATATTGTTATTCTCGTTGTTATTTCTGACTATTGGAATTGTTAAAGGCAGTATTCCATTGCATGAAAGTATGTTACATCTGTTTCTATAGCTTTGACGGGAATAATTTTCATTAGTTTCGATAAACACTTTATCGGAATTAATAATTTCTGCGAAATATTGAATAGGAGGGAAGTAGGCAGTTGTTAATATAACATCGTATGCCATTTATTAAGGTTTAATTGATAAATAAATTATTTCGTCCTCAGGTAGTCTGTATCTGGCAATAGTTTTAGAATCAAACTCTTTAACATAAGTTTCATTTACTACTTTAAAACCTGCTTTTTCTAAACGATTTGGGTAATCTTTTCCATGAAAACGAACATGATCGTATTGTCCGAAATGTTTTTCGCGTTCCTTAGGACTGGTAATACTTGGATCCTCATAAGTTGTTTCTAGGTTTAAGTTAATAGGAACTTGTAAAATAGCCCATCCACCAGTTTTTAATACTCTTAAAATCTCCTTTAAGGCTTTTTGTTCATCATCAATATGTTCCATTACATGATTGCATATTAATACATCAAAGGTATTTTCGTCAAAAGGAATATTTTTAATATCCATTTTTACATCTGCTAAAGGAGATTCAATATCTGCAGTAGTATATTTTAAGTTTGGCAATTTTCTGAACCTTTTGATGAAGGATTGCTCAGGTGCAACGTGAAGTACATTTAGATTTGCTGTAAAAAAATCAGTTTTATTTTTAAAATAAAGCCAAAGTAATCGATGTCTTTCTAATGATAAGCATTTTGGACATAGTCTGTTATCTGCACCCTTGTTTCCATAAGGCAGAAATTTTCTGAATTTACCATTACATATCGGGCATTCAACTTTATTTCCTTTATAAAAGAAAGAAATAAAAAAACTAAAAATACCACTCAGTCTAATTAAGTATATTCTCGGTATATTTCTTACAATAAATTTAATAAATCTTCTCATGTTAAAATGTTTTAAATAACCTACTCCACATAATTTCTGATGAGTTTTTAGATTTGCTTATAGAGAACCAAATAAAACCAGCTTTTCCTATAATATGGTTTTCAGGGACAAAACCCCAGTACCTGCTGTCCTTACCATTATCACGGTTGTCATCAAGCATAAAATAATAATCCATCTTAAAAATATATTCAGAAGTCTCAATATTATTAATAAATATTTTTTTATTTTTTATAAAGATATTATTGTTTTCATAATCATCAATAACAGCTCTGTAAAGTTCAATGTTTTCATAATTTAATGTTACTTTTTTCCCCTTCTCAGGTATTGTAATTGGTCCAAAATAATCTAAACTCCATTTAATATTTTCACTTTGCGGAAAATAAGGATTATTTGAATCGCCTTTTCTTAATTTAATTAAATTAATTTGTTTAATGTTAGAATCATTAACTATTGAGTCTGAGGTAGCTCTAGTAATAAAAAAATTGTAAATATTATCTTCAGATATTAAGCCACCTTCATTTATTTTATATTTTTCAAAAAAACTATTAGGTAGGATGTTATTTGAAACAACTCTGTATCTGTAATTACAATCTGTAGCATCATTAATGCAAATTCTGTTAACGAAAACTTTTTTATCTACAATTGCTAGAGTATCTCCAGGTAAAGCAACACAGCGTTTTAATATTTGCGTTCTTTTATCTATAGGAATATTTTTTTCAAGTGGATAATTAAAAAATACAATATCATTTCTTGAAATATCTGAAAAACCGGGAAATCTGAAATAAGGTAATTGTATTAACTCAGAATAGGCTTTTGAGTCACTAAAAGAAAATGTGCTTCCAACAAATGGAAAGCTTAATAATGTAATAGGTAAGCGAGATCCATATCCGAGTTTGTTAATTACTACATAATCGCCAGGAAATAAAGTTGATTCCATTTTAGAATCGCTAACAACAAAAGATTGAAATGCGAAAATTCTAATAACAATAAGAAATAAAACAGCAATGAAAATTGCTTTAAGCCATTCTCTTACTGAACTTTTTTTTTTCTTTACAGGTTTTTTTATTACGGCTTTTTTCATGAATGAATGAAACGGAACATTCTGTTCCATCTTATCTTACTAAAACCACCTTTGTCTTTATCTAATGATAACCAAACAAATACTGCTTTGCCAACGATATGATCTTCAGGTACAAATCCCCAGAATCTACCATCCTGAGAGTTGTGACGATTATCACCCATCATAAAATAGTAATCCATTTTAAAAGTATAACTATTTGCTTCTTTACCGTTTATTAGTATTTTATTATCTTTAATTTGAAAATCATTTTCTTCATAAACGTCAATAATTCTTTGGTAAATAGAAATATTTTTTATTGTTAAATTTACTGTTACGCCTTTTTTAGGTATAGTTAAAGGTCCGAAATTATCGCGGTTATAACAAATTGTACTATCCTGAGGAAATACATCTTCGCGTTCAGTTATTTCGTATGCTTTAACAGATGTGACATTTGGATATGCACGGATAGTAGCAGCATTTTCTTCGGTAAGTGGAATTATATAAGTAACAATGTTATTATGCGTAACAGTGTCTGTATATGCTTGCTGAGTCATCATTGCAAAATTAATGTCGTCACTTGAAATGTCTAATTTTTCGAGGTTTTTAGGGTTAATAGTTAAGCCATTTGTTACAACAACATAATTATACTGCATTCTTTCAAAATGCTCTTGTTTTGTTCCATTTACATATGCTATCCCGTGTTTTACTTCTAGCACATCACCTGGTATAGCAACACATCTTTTGATATAGTTTTCTTGTTTGTCAACTGGTCTGTATATAATTTCGCCAAAATTTAATTTGTCTGTCCAAACTCTTTCACGACCATATCGTCTGCATAAATCATAGTAACTTTCGTTTTGACGTTTAAGTGCAACAGTATCTCCTTCAGGAAAATTAAAAACAACAATATCATTTCGTTCTACATTTCCAAAGCCGAGTAATCTGTGATAGGGCCATTTAATCCATTCTACAAATGAACGTCTGGTATCAGATAAAGGCATTGTATGATGTACAAATGGAAATGAAAGAGGAGTATTAGGTATTTTAGGTCCGTAACTTACCTTACTAACAAATAAATAATCACCAACCAATAATGATTTTTCCATTGAAGATGTAGGGATTGTATACGCTTCAATAAAAAACATTCTGATTAATGTTGCAGCAACAACAGCAAAAATTATAGCATCTACCCATTCTATAATTTTATTTGGCTTTTTTCCACGTTTTTTCCAGAAAGTCCAGTTTACTTTTTTTGAAATATAAATATCATAAAAAACTGGCAGACCTAAGAATATCCAATAATTACCAATCCAAATAACCCATGGAATAAAAATTAAAAGTGCGATAATAAATTTTACCCATTTATTTTTTAAAAACTGAAAATATTGTTTCATTTTATAATGTTTTTTATTCTTTTAGTATTATTTGTTAATATTTTTATAAAGATCATGCATTGTGAAAATTCCTTTTTTCCCGATTATAAATTCGGCTGCTAAAATTGCACCATGCGCAAAACCTTTTCTACTTTTTGCTGTATGTTTAATTTCAATTTTATCTGTTTCAGATTCAAAAATAAGGTTGTGAACTCCTGTTGTTTCTTCAATCCTATAAGAAAATATGGGTAGATCTTTATCTTTTGATTCTTCTGCTTTATTCCATTTAGTATAATAAGATAATTCGGGTATAATGTTATTAGCTAAGGAAATTGCTGTACCACTTGGACTGTCAATCTTTTGAGTATGGTGTGTTTCTTCAATGCTTATTTTGTATTCAGGAAAATTATTGAAAATATTACTTGAAATTTTAGCTGTTTCCATATATAGTTTAACCCCAATACTGAAATTTGGAGAGTAAAATATAGTGCCGTTATTTTCTTTGCAATTTTTTGATACAGTTTCTAAATAAGAGTGCCATCCTGTAGTACCAGTTACAATAGGAATTCCTAGTGAAAAACAATACAAGATATTATTTAATACAGAGTCAGGATTAGTAAATTCAATAACAATATCTGTATTTTCTTTATTTAACTTATTAATGTCTTCAGAATGAATTAAATCAATAATCATAGAAATCTGGTGACCACTTTGAGTTGCTGCCAACTCAATTTCCTTTCCCATTTTTCCATATCCTATGATTGCAATTTTCATTTAATAAATTTAGGTAAAAATAAAAAAAGGGAAGCAAAGTATGCTTCCCAAATATATAAATAATGTTAAGACTTAAGCAGTTTTAACAGACTTTACAATAGCTGCAAATGCTTCTGGGTTATTCATTGCTAAATCGGCAAGAGCTTTACGATTAAGTTCAATACCATTTTTATGAACTGCACCCATGAATTGTGAATAAGACATATCATGTTCTCTTACTGCTGCATTTATTCTTTGAATCCACAAAGCGCGGAATTCAATTTTCTTTTTACGACGATCGCGGTAAGCATAACTTTGACCTTTTTCCCAAGAATTCTTGGCTACTGTCCAAACGTTTTTTCTTGAACCAAAGCTACCTCTGGTTAAACTAAGGATTTTTTTTCTACGTGCTCTTGAAGCAACTGAATTGACTGAACGTGGCATAATTTTTCTTTTTTTGAATGGTTAGCGTTCTGATTAACACAGAAACTTTTTTGCTAATTCATTCTGTTTAACAACTTTTTTTAATTATTTCATGCAAAGTAAAAGTTTTACATTCATTACATTTCCACTATCAATAGTGGTAAAATGTCCAAGATTTCTTTTGCGTTTCTTGGATTTCTTTGTAAGAATGTGACTTTTGTAAGCATGTTTCCGTTTAATTTTTCCGGACCCGGTCAAAGTAAATCTTTTCTTTGCACCGGAATTTGTTTTCATCTTAGGCATTTTTCTAAAACTATTAAATTATAATCAAACTTTCTTTTTAGTGGATTTTGGAGCAAACATCATAATCATTCTTTTCCCTTCCAATTTAGGTTCTTGCTCAACTTTTCCGTATTCTTCCAAGTCAGCAACAAATTTTTTAAGTAGTTCTTCGCCTTGTTCTTTGTAGATTATTGATCTACCTCTAAAGAATACATAAGCTTTTACTTTTGATCCGTCTTCGAGGAAATTTATAGCATGTTTTAACTTAAAATTGTAATCATGTTCGTCGGTATTTGGACCGAAGCGAATTTCTTTAATTACAACTTTAGTTGTTTTTGCTCTTATTTCTTTATTTTTCTTTTTTTGTTGATATAGAAATTTCTGAAAATCAACAATTTTACATACAGGTGGTTGAGCAGTAGGAGAAATTTCAACTAAATCTAATTCCATTTCATCAGCAAGTTTTAATGCGTCCTGAATGGAAAAAATTCCAGAATTCTCAATATTATCACCAACAAGGCGAACTACCTTTGCTCGAATTCTTTCGTTAGTTGCAAAATAGAGCTCTTCTTCATCTCTTTTACGAGCTCCGTATCGCTTATTTAATGGCTCAGCTATAACTTTGTCCTCCTAATTTAGTTAATTTATTTCTTCTAACATTTCATCAACTTCCTTCTTAATATGATTGGCAAAATCTTCGATGGTCATGCTACCTTTATCGCCTTCACTTTGTTTGCGGACAGCGATTGTTCCGGTCTGCTCTTCCTTTTCACCTACAATAAGAAGATAAGGAATTCTCTTTAATTCGTTATCTCTTATCTTTTTACCTATCTTTTCGTTTCGGTCGTCAATAAGGCTGCGAATATCGGAATTATTTAGCAAATTCTCAACTTTTTTTGCGTATTCGTTATATTTTTCGCTAATAGGCAGAATTACAGCTTGTTCTGGGGTTAACCAGAGTGGAAATTTACCTGCTGTATGTTCAATAAGAACAGCAACAAATCGCTCCATTGAGCCAAAAGGTGCACGATGAATCATTACGGGGCGATGTTTTTGATTATCATTACCTATATATTCCAGCTCAAAACGTTCTGGTAAATTGTAGTCAACCTGAATAGTTCCAAGTTGCCATTTTCTTCCCAATGCGTCTTTTACCATAAAGTCGAGTTTAGGCCCGTAAAATGCAGCTTCTCCTAATTCTACAACTGTATTCAAACCTTTTTCAGCAGCAGCTTCAATAATTGCACTTTCAGCTTTATCCCAATTTTCGTCGCTTCCAATATATTTTTCTTTATTATTTGGGTCACGAAGTGAAATTTGGCTCACAAAGTCCTTAAATTCAAGAGTCTTGAAAATGTATAAAACAATATCAATTACTTTTAAAAATTCTTCTTTTAATTGATCTGGACGACAGAATATATGTGCATCATCCTGAGTAAAACTTCTAACGCGAGTAAGTCCATGTAATTCTCCGCTTTGTTCGTAACGATAAACTGTTCCGAACTCTGCAAATCGAATAGGTAAATCGCGATATGAATGAGGTTTTAGTTTATAAATTTCGCAGTGATGAGGGCAGTTCATTGGTTTAAGCAAGAATTCTTCATCTTCAGCTGGAGTATGAATTGGCTGAAAAGAATCTGCACCATATTTTGCATAATGTCCTGATGTAACATAAAGTTCTTTTTGTCCGATATGTGGTGTAATTACCGGAAGATAACCGTATTTCTTTTGAACTTTTTTTAGAAATTGCTCAAGTCTTTCGCGAAGCATTGCACCTTTTGGAAGCCATAATGGTAAACCTGCTCCAACTTTTTGAGAAAAAGCAAATAATTCTAAGTCTTTTCCAATTCTTCTGTGATCTCGTTTTTTTGCTTCTTCTAGTAAAACCAGATATTCATCAAGTAATTTTTGTTTTGGAAAAGTAATGCCATAAATTCTTGTCAGCTGCTTGTTTTTTTCGTTACCTCTCCAGTATGCTCCTGCAAGACTAAGTAATTTAACTGCTTTAATAAAGCTTGAGTCAGGAAGATGTGGCCCACGGCAAAGATCTGTAAAGTTTCCTTGTTTGTAAAGTGTTATAGTACCGTCTTCCAATTCATTAATTAACTCCAATTTAAGCGGATCATTCTTTTTTGTGAAAAAATCTAATGCTTCTGCTTTAGAAATATCTTCACGAACAAAAACACATTTAGATCTTGAAAGTTCAAGAATTTTTTGTTCTATTTTAGGTAAGTCGCTTTCAATAAGTGTAATACCCTCAGGTAAATCAATATCGTAATAAAATCCGTTTTCTATTACCGGACCAATACCAAATTTGGTGCCCGGGTAATAAAATTCAATTGCTTCAGCTAAAATATGAGCAGAACTATGCCAGAATGCATGTTTACCTTCTGTTTGTTCCCATTTGTGTAATTTAATAGAAGCATCAAAATTTATTGGTCTGTTAATATCCCAAAGTTCATCATTTACTGAGATAGAAAGAATCTCCTGTGCCAGGCTATTGCTAAGGCTTTTAGCAATATCATAACCGTTAACTCCACTTTCATATTCTCTGACTTTATTGTCAGGAAAGGTAATTTTTATCATTATATTTATATTTTCGAGGTGCAAAGATATGTATTTGTTGAATATGCACAAATTGAAATTAATGCCGATATCAACTAAATAATGTTAGTATATAGTTTTAAATACTAAATGCATTTAGAAAGTTATTATATATAAAGTTTTATTTTAATAATGTATTATATTTGTGTCAACTTTTTTTAATTGTATTACCTAAATTAATTAATATGAAAAAAATTTACTTATCATTATTAGTAATGTTTTTAGCTGCGACTTCCTTTGCGCAGTGGACTGAACAGGCAACAGGTTTTGCTACGGCATCAAGGGGAATTCAATACATTCATGCTGTAGATGCAAATAACGTTTGGGCAACAGCCTATAATGGAACAAGTACTTCTACCTATATTACCGAGTTTACTAAAACTACAAATGGAGGTGCAACCTGGACAGCAAAAACTATTACTGGATATACATCTAATTATGGTTCTTCAATGATTTTTGGAATTGATGGAAATACTGCTTGGATGCCTGTTTTTAATAGCTCAGCAGGTGGTGGAAAAATATTGAAAACTACTGATGGAGGAAATACATGGGCACCACAAACTACAGCAACTTTTTCTGCTCCAAGTGGCTTTCCTAACGTAATTCATTTTTGGGATGCTAATAATGGATTTTGCATGGGAGATCCAAATGGCGGATATTTTGAAATTTACACAACAACTAATGGAGGTACAAATTGGGTAAGAACTCCTACAGGAAATATTCCTGCTCCAAGTGCTTCTGATGAGTATGGAACAACTGGTTTTTATAGTACTTTTGGTAATACAGTTTGGTTTTCTACAAATAAAGGTAGGGTTTTTAAATCAACTGACATGGGACTTAACTGGACTGTTGTATCAACACCTTTAACATCTGCTTGTAAAATTATTTTTAAAGATGCAAATAATGGTATATTATATCAAACAAGTAATGGTTTAGTTTGTGAAACTTCTGACGGAGGAGCAACTTGGACTTTATTCACTCCTTCTGGAAATTTATACACAAGTGATATTGCATATGTACCAGGTACTCCAAATACATATGTAACTACAGCAGGTAGTTCTGCTAATGCATCATATAGCTTATATGGCGGACATATTTGGACTGATTTTGTAGGTGTTCCTGGACAGGTACTTGCAACAGCTTGGGTTAACAATTCTTGCGGTTGGGCTGGTAGCTTTAATACAAGTGCCACTGTTGGTGGTATGTATAAGTTTACAGGTACAATTGCAGATCCATTTAATAATGATATTGGTGTTTTAAATGCTGCTTTACCAGTAAATGGTATTGTTTTATCTTCAACAGAACATGTACAATTAAATATTATGAATTATGGTCTTGTAGCACAATCTAATTTTAATGTTTCATACTCTATAAATGGAGGTGCAACTGTAACTGAACTAGTTACTGCATCAATTGCTCCTGGTGCAACATATACTTATACATTTACACAGGCTGAAGATTTTTCTGTAGCTGCAACTTATACAATTTCAGCCACAACTGCTTTAGTTGGTGATGAAAATACTTCAAATGATGCATTCTCAAATGAATTCTTTCTTATGACATGGGTGCCTCAAAAAGTTGTTTTTGGTGAAGAAGGTACTGGTACATGGTGCCAGTGGTGTGTAAGAGGTCATGTTTATATGGGACTAATGGCAACAAATCATCCAACTAACTGGATCGGTGTTGCAGTTCATAATGCAGATCCTATGGTTGATTCTGAATATGATGCAGAAATTGGTGCAAGAATTAGCGGATACCCAAGTGGATTAGTTGATAGAGTTGATGGAGAAAAAGACCCAACTGATTTTGAAGCTGCTTTTAATGTAAGAAGTACTAAAGTTGTTCCTTTAGGATTAAGCATTTCAAATGTTGTTTATAATACAACTTCAAGACTCCTTTCTTATGATGTTGTTGCTGACTGCGCTGCTGCTTTAAATGGAGATTATAGATTTAATGCAATTATTTCTGAAGATGGAGTTACTGGAACTACATCTGATTATAATCAGGCTAATGCATATGCAGGTGGAGCTTATGGTGTAATGGGTGGTTACGAAACAAAACCTAATCCTGTTCCTGCTGCTCAAATGGTATATGACCATGTAGGAAGAGCTTTATTAGGAGGTTGGGATGGAACAATTGGAAGCGTTCCAGCTACTGTAGCTATGGGTACATTGTTAACTCAATCATATTCTATAACTTTAGATCCTTCATGGGATGAAACTAAAATTAATATGATAGGACTTTTTATTAATAACGCTACAGGTGAGGTTATTAATGCAACTAAGCAACAACTTATTTTAAGTATTAATGATAATAATTTAAGTCTTGAGTCTGTTGTTTATCCAAATCCATCTAATGGTGTTATTAATATTAGAAATGCACAAAATACAAATATTGAAATTACTAATATTTTAGGTGATGTTGTTACTTCATTTAATAATACAAATCCTTTAATTTCTGTAAATCTTTCTGATCAACCACAGGGTATGTATTTTGTTAAAATATCTGATGGTAATAAATCCACAACTAAAAAGATCTTAATTACAAAATAAATAGTGATTGTTATTATTCTAAAAAGCCAACTAAACAGTTGGCTTTTTTTATTTAAAAGGTTTCTGATTTTCTTGGCTATTAATTAAAGTTCTAAATGTTTATATTTGCAGCTAAGAAAAAAATAAATAATTGATGGAATTATTAGAAATTTCAGCTATTTCACCAATTGATGGTAGGTATAGAAGCAAAACTTCAGAGTTAGAAAACTATTTTAGCGAATATGCTTTGATAAAATACAGAGTATATGTAGAAATTCAATATTTTATAGCTCTTTGTCGAATTCCTTTGCCTCAGTTAGTAGGTTTTGACCATTCAAAGTTTGCTGATTTAATTAATATTTATGATGTGTTTTCTGTAAAAGATGCATTAAGAATTAAAGAAATAGAAAAAGTAACTAATCATGATGTTAAGGCTGTTGAGTATTTTCTAAAAGAAAAATTTGACGCAATAAACATAAGTGAATACAGAGAGTTTATTCATTTCGGACTAACTTCGCAAGATGTAAATAACACAGCATTACCACTTTTATTAAAAAATGCAATTAATGAAGTATATTATCCATTAATTGATAGATTAGTTGACAATCTTATAAATTTATCTGAAGATTGGAAGCAAATTCCAATGTTGGCAAGAACTCATGGACAACCTGCTTCCCCTACCAGATTAGGAAAAGAAATAATGGTTTTTGTTGAAAGAATTCAAAAGCAGTTAGGTTTATTATATGTAATTCCTTATTCAGCAAAGTTTGGTGGTGCAACCGGTAATTTTAATGCTCATGTTGTTGCTTATCCTTCAGTTAAATGGTCCGAGTTTGCAAATGCTTTTGTTAACCATGTATTAGAACTAGAACGTTCTCAAACTACTACACAAATTGAGCATTATGATAATCTTGCAGCTCATTTTGATAACTTAAAAAGAATTAATGTTGTTTTAACAGATTTATGCAGAGATATCTGGACTTATATTTCTTTAGGTTATTTTAAACAAAAAATTAAAGAAGGAGAAGTTGGTTCATCAGCAATGCCACATAAAGTAAATCCTATTGACTTCGAAAATGCTGAAGGAAATTTAGGATTGGCAAATTCAATGTTCGAATTTATTTCGGCAAAACTTCCAATATCACGTTTACAAAGAGATTTAACAGATTCAACAGTTACAAGAAATATTGGGGTTCCTTTTGCTCACACTTTAATTGCAATGAAATCAATAATTAAAGGTTTAGAAAAACTGATTGTAAATAAGGAAGCTATAGAAGCGGATTTAAATAATAACTGGGCTGTGGTTGCAGAAGGAATTCAAACTATATTACGCCGAGAGGGATATCCAAATGCATATGAAGCACTAAAAGATTTAACCAGAGTTGATGGAAAAATAAATCAGGAGACAATGGTTCAGTTTATTAATGGCTTAACTGTTAGTGATGCTGTTAAAGCAGAACTGTTAAAAATAACACCTTTTACATATACCGGTATTTAATATTAAATTAATGAAAAAGCTACGTAGACTTTTTGTTTATATTAAACCATATTGGGGATTAGCATTGCTAAATGCAATGTTTAATGTGTTGGGAGCTGTTTTTGCACTTTTTTCACTAACAATGGTTATTCCTTTTTTAGGTGTTCTGTTTGATATTCAGGAACCTGTTAGAGATAAAATGGCTTTTGCATTTAATGTAGAATCGATACAACATAATTTTAATTATTTTCTAACAAAGCAAATAGATGATAATGGTAAAATAGCAGCATTAATACTTGTTTGTATTGTGGTTATTTCAACTTCATTGTTAAAGAACCTATGTATTTTTCTTGCAAATTATTTTATGGCACCTTTAAGAAATGGTGTAATTAAGGATATTAGAAATAAGCTTTATAATAAAATACTCAGGCTTCCATTATCTTATTTTTCAAATGAAAGAAAAGGCGATATTATAAGCCGTATGTCAAGCGATGTGCAGGAGGTTGAGTGGAGTATAATGAGTTCTATAGAAATGATTTTTCGTGATCCATTAACAATCTTAATTTATTTCTTCACACTTTTATTTATGAGCTATGAGCTCACTTTATTTGTTTTGGTATTATTGCCTTTGAGTGGATTTGTTATTGGAAGAATTGGTAAATCGCTAAGAAAACAATCGAATCAGGGACAAAGGCGAATGGGTGGTATCTTAAGTGTTGTTGAAGAAACTCTTTCTGGATTAAGAATTATAAAAGGGTTTAATGCAGAAGCAAAAATGAATGATCGTTTTGAAAGTATGAATGGATTTTATACCAGATTAATGATTAAAATTTTCAGAAGACGTTATTTGGCTTCACCATTGAGCGAATTTATGGGAACTATAGTATTGGTTATTATGATGTATTTTGGTGGGTCTATGGTATTAAATGATGAGGGAAGTTTAAAGGCAACTGAATTTATTGCATATATAATTATATTCTCACAAATCATTAATCCTGCAAAGGCTTTTTCACAGGCATATTATAATATTCAAAAGGGAATGGCGTCATTAGATAGGATAGAATCAGTTTTGTTTGCAGATAATATTATTCATGAAAAAGCAGAACCATTAAGTGTTACAGAGTTTAAATCCTGTATCGAATTTAAAAATGTCTCATTTAAATATGAAAATGAGTACGTTGTTAAAAATGTAAATCTGAAAATTGAAAAAGGAAAAACAGTTGCTCTTGTTGGACCTTCTGGTGCAGGTAAGTCAACTATTGCAGATTTAATCCCAAGGTTTTTTGATGTTTCTGAAGGAGATATTTTAGTTGATGGAGTGTCTATTAAAGATATTAAAATTAAAGATCTTAGAAATTTAATGGGCATTGTTACACAACAACCGATTTTATTTAATGATACTTTCTATAACAATATAGCATTTGGATCAATTAATTCATCAGAAGAGAAGGTAATAGAGGCAGCTTCTGTAGCAAATGCCTATGAGTTTATAAAAGTATATCCGAATCATCTTTATACAAATATCGGTGATAGCGGAGATAAGCTTTCAGGTGGTCAGAAACAACGTATAAGCATTGCACGTGCAGTATTAAAAAATCCACCAATATTAATTCTTGATGAAGCAACTTCTTCTCTTGATACCGAATCGGAAAGATTAGTTCAGGATGCTCTAACAAAGTTAATGAGTAACAGAACTTCAATTGTTATTGCTCACCGTTTATCTACTATTGTTAATGCTGATGAAATTCTTGTAATTAATAATGGCGAAATTATTGAAAGAGGAAAGCATGCTCAATTGCTGGAAATAGATGGTCTTTATAGAAAATTACATAGTATACAGAACCAGCATTTTACAGTTTAAAATAATTGTTATTTAAATCCTCTTTGACGCATTGCTTCAAAAACAATAATTGCTGTTGCATTTGATACATTTAATGAATCTATTTTACCCAGCATTGGAATTTTAATCTGTTTAGTGCATTGTGTTAACCATATTTCAGATAATCCATCTGCTTCTGTTCCCATTACAATTGCACTACCTTTTGTGAAATTTGTTTCATGATAATATTTATCTGCTGTTAATGCTGCAGAAAATATCGAAATATCTTTTGATTTTAACCAATTAATAGTTTCTTCCGATGTACTTACAATAGTTTGTTTAGAAAAAATACAACCTATGCTGGAACGAATAACATTAGGGTTATATAAATCAATAATCGGATCACAAATAATAACAGCATCAACATTTGCAGCATCGGCTGTTCTTAATACTGCACCCAGATTACCCGGTTTTTCAACCGATTCTAAAACTATTATTAATGGATTCTTTGGTAGAATTAAAGTTTCTAAACTTGTTTTACGGGTTTTAAATATTCCTGTTATCCCTTCGGTGTCCTCGCGATAGGCAATTCTGCTGAATATTTTTTTTTCAACTTCAAAAATATTGTACTTAGGTAAATTAAAGAAACTTAAACTGTGGATACCTTTTTTTTCTTTAAAATCTGAATTGAAAAATATTTGTAAAGGCATGAAACCAGATTTTAAAGCAATCTTCATTTCACGTAATCCTTCTGCCAAAAAAAGTCCGTGTTTTTTTCTACCTTTTGAGTTCAATAATTCAAGTGCAAACTTAATTTTTGGATTTTGTGAGCTGCTAAGCAACTCAAATGTTTCAATTTTTTCTGTCATTTATAAAATTAATTGAAAGTTTAAAGTTACAAGAAAAACATTATCTTTGAATAAAAAGAACTAATCATGTATAAAATAAGTCTGATAATATTTTTTTTATTCATATCCATATTAAGCTTTTCGCAGGGAATTAATTTTTTTGAAGGTTCATTTAATGAGGCAAAAGATTTAGCTAAAAAGGAAAATAAAATTATTTTTATAGATTGTTATACCAGCTGGTGTGGACCATGTAAATGGATGGCAAAGAATGTTTTTCCCGATAATAATGTTGGATTATTTTACAATACAAATTTTGTGAATTATAAATTAGATATGGAAAAAGGTGTTGGTAAGGATGTGAAGAAAACCTATGGGATAAATGCATATCCAACACTTTTGTATATTAATGGTGATGGCGAAGTTGAGCATCGCTCATTAGGTGGATGTGATACTGCTGAATTTATAAGAACAGGAAAGCGAGCATTGGACAGGGAAAATAATTTTGGCTCGTTGTTAAGGAAATATAATTCGGGTGATCGAACTCCCGAATTGCTCTCAAAATATGCGCTAGCTTGTGTAAATCTGAATATTTCATATGATATAAACGAATACTTTAAAACTCAAAATGATACTGATTTATTAAAAGAAATAAATTTATCTTTAATGGAATGGTATTTAACTGATATTAATTCAAGAGAGTTTAAGTATTTTGCTGCAAATAATGATAAATTTAAACAGATTTATGGAACCCAAAGAATTGAAACAAGACTTGTAACAATATTTGCAAAATCACTTTGGGTACTTACAACTCAAAAAGATCCAAAACCTGTTAAAATTGTTATTAAAGAAAGAATTGATCCATATAATTTTGTTGATTCTGCAAAGATTGCTGCAAAAATTGAAATGCAGTTTTATTGTACAAGTAAATGGCGTGATTGGGAGTATTATGGTGTGCTAGCAGATAAGTATATTAATAATTTTGGACTAGAAAATATTCAGAATTATGAATTAGAGTATATTATTCAGAATGTTACAAAGAATGTAACTAAAGTTGAAATATTAAATAATGCAATAAAATGGTGCGATTATTTAATTAATAATAATTATCTCTCTGCTGAAATTATGCTTGATAAAGCAAGAATATATAAAAAACTGGGTAAAAATTTTGAAGCTAAAGAATTTGCAAACTCTGCACTAATTGAAGAACAAAAGAAAGAAAAACCTCAAATTAAAGAGTATCAAAAATTTCTTAATGAATTAGAAAAACCCGTTGAGAAAAATTAGTTTATTATATATTGTTATATTTTTATTTATTTCTTGTAAGAATAATTATGTTCATAAAAATACAGGGGTTAATATCTGTTTTGAAGTTAATAGATTTATTTTCCCTCCTGAATGGCGAACACCTGAAATTCATCCACATGCAAGGGAATTACCGCCTCCATTCAGAAAAAACGTGTTAAATGTTATAAATGATGCTTTTGGAAAGTATCCCCAATATTTAATCTCAAATAATTTAGATAAGGTATATGTTTTAAGTGAACTTAGCTTTTATGATGTTAGTTATGGTGGTACATGTTCTAATACCTCGGTATATTTGGTTGATAATTATTATTCTTCAGAATTTATAGAACAAACTTTTCATCATGAATTTGTTACAATTTTAAAATATAGATATAATTTTGATACTGTTGCTTTCAAACTTCTTAAACCTGATAGCGTTAATTATGGGTGTGGTGGAATAAATGCATTATTATCTGGAAATGCATCTATTTCTTTTGATTATGATTTAATTGAAAAAGGCTTTTTAAGTGAATACGCATCATCTTGTGTTGATGAAGATTTGAGCTCAATTGCTGAGCAGTTGTTTAAACCCGAGAATGATTTCTGGTATATTTACGATAATTATCCAGTTATGAAAAGCAAAGTAAAATTTGTAATTGATTTTTATAATTCAATTGACGATACTTTTACTGAAAAATACTTTAGAAGTATTGCAACTAAAGAATACAACAGAAGCTATACATATAATGAAGATTAATGCCCAAGTGGCTGAGCAAAAGATTTTACATCTGTTTCAGTAATTTCATTTTGACAAAGAATAATTAATCTTTCTATAACATTATGAAATTCGCGGATATTTCCTGTCCATTTTATTGTTTGTAATTCCTTAATTGCACCTGCAGTAATTTTTTTCTTTGGTATTCCGTAATCGTTACATATTTGCTCAATAAAATGATTTGCTAACTCAGGAATATCTTCCTTTCTTTCATTTAGAGGGGGAACCTGAATTAAAATAACACTTAACCTATGGTATAAATCTTCGCGGAAACAATGTTTTTCAATTTCTTCTTTTAAATTCTTATTTGTAGCAGCAATAACTCTTACATTTACCTGAATTTCTTTTTCTCCACCTACTTTTGTTATTCTGTTTTCCTGTAAAGCTCGTAAAACTTTTGCCTGGGCAGAAAGACTCATGTCACCTATTTCATCAAGGAAAAGTGTACCACCAGTAGCTTGTTCAAATTTTCCTATACGTTGTTTTATTGCTGATGTAAATGCGCCTTTTTCGTGACCAAAAAGCTCACTTTCTATTAATTCGGATGGAATTGCAGCACAATTTACTTCAATAAATGGTCCGGTTGATCTGTTGCTTTTTTCATGAATCTGATGAGCAACTAGTTCTTTTCCTGTTCCATTTTCGCCTGTAATTAGTACTCTTGCATCTGTTGGTGCAATTTTTTCTATCATTTCTTTTACCTTTGAAATAGCTGAAGAGCTACCAACCATTTCGTAAGCTTTGTTTATTTTTTTTCGTAGAATTTTTGTTTCAATAACAAGCTTCGATTTATCGAGTGCATTTCTTAATGTTACAAGTAATCGGTTAAGATCTAAAGGTTTTTGAATATAGTCGAATGCACCTTTTTTTAACGAATCAACAGCTGTTTCGATGTCTCCGTGTCCAGAAATCATGATAACTGGAACTTCCGGCTGATCTTTTGCAATATTTAAAAGCACTTCTATACCGTCCATCTTTGGCATTTTGATATCGCATAAAACAGCATCTATTTTTGAAGAGCTTATAATTTCCAATCCTTGTGGACCATCTTCGGCAATTTCTACTTCATATTTTTCGTACTCGAGAATTTCTTTTAAAGTATTTCTGATGCTTTTTTCGTCGTCAATTATAAGGATGCGTGGCATAATTCAAATTTTTAGCAATGATACAAAATAGCAGCCTTATTATAAAATATTAATTTACTTTCCGGAGGTTAAAAGTAATTTCAAAATCCTAAAATATGTGAATTGAGTAAAAGTTCACAGCAAAAGCTTTATCTTCGAAACAAATTTCGAGATATGAATATTTTTGAAGCAAAAGGAATTGTAAAACAGTATTCCGGACATAAAGCTCTTGATAATGTGAGCGTTTCTATTAGAGAAGGTTCTGTTTTTGGTATTTTAGGACCAAACGGAGCAGGAAAAACTTCATTGATTCGTATTATGAATCAGATTACTGCACCTGATGATGGTGAGCTTTTTTTTAAAGGACTGCCTTTAAATCCATCAAATATTGTTGAATTTGGTTATCTGCCCGAAGAGCGTGGATTATACAAAAAAATGAAAGTAGGCGAGCAGGCTTTATATTTAGCAATGTTAAGAGGAGTTAAAAGAACAGAAGCTCTTAAAAGACTTAAATTCTGGTTCGAAAAATTCGAGATTCAAAGCTGGTGGGGTAAAAAGGTTGAAGAGTTATCTAAAGGGATGCAACAAAAAGTTCAGTTTATCATATCAGTATTACACGAACCAAAATTTTTGATTTTTGATGAACCTTTTAGTGGTTTTGATCCTATTAATGTAAATCTGCTTAAACAAGAAATTTTAAGAATGAAAGATGAGGGAGCTACTATTATCCTT
>JACREQ010000065.1 GCA_016218155.1 Bacteroidia bacterium | reverse complement strand
TAACATTATTTGTTTTGTAAACCGATTTTTTCTTCTTATTTTTACTCATCTGAAAAGTGGTGTTTCTTAAACTTCTTGGAACAATGTAAATTTAAGATATTCCCACCACTTTTCAGTTTTTTATTTTAGAAATTTAGGTATAATATAATGTATAAAGACAATTATTATAAAATGACTTTAAAGATAGCCGATACACAAGCCAACGCAGTTTTAATTTTTTTGCCACCGCTCCTTATTAATCACACGAACAGCCCTATCAAACACACGGTCAAGTCAATTTTATTTTTTTTGAATTAAATTGTTTTCTATGGTAAAAAAAATAAAAATCACTTTCCCTTTAGCCAGCGCAATGCCAATAATGTATAGCTTTCCCACATTAGTCAATTCGTTGTTTAGTTTACTTTTTTGCTTGCAATTCAAGATAAGCAAAAAAGAAACTTGCTCTGCACCAACAACGAATTCACTAATCTCCAATCGCTCACATTTAATAAGTTTTAACCACACGGTCAGCCCTATCAATGCTCAGTCAAACACAATTTGTTTTTTTGGATTAAATTATTTTCAAAGGTTAAAAAAACAAATAGAGTTTGCCTTTTTCCAACGCATCAAGCGAATAAGGAAGTAATAATTTTTTTGATTGTAATTTAAATAAGTACTTTTGAAATATCTAAAAACACAATTATGAAAACTAAAATCTCAATAATTTTATTTTTGTTTTTTGTCGCAAGTTTAACACAAGGACAAAGTATTATTCGTTCCTCAATTAATTGTTTTGGTAATAGTATTTCAGTTGACAATATATTATTTCGTCAATCCGCAGGACAGCCCTCGAATACTGATTATTTTGTAAACGGACAATTATTAAGACAAGGTTTTCAGCAACCAATAAACCTGACAGTACAATCATTTACAAAAAATAATATCTCGATTGTATTATATCCAAACCCTGCAACAACAGAAACAAAACTTATTATTAATGGAAATCTTTCAAATTATGAAATTGTAATTTCTGCAATTACAGGTAAGGACTTAATGAAAATACAATCTGATAAATCCGAAAATAATATTAATTGTTCTACACTTCCTATCGGTTTATACATCGTATCAATAGTAAAAGGAAATGAATTATATGCTGCAACTAAATTAATCATTACAAAATAACATTTTATGAGAAAAAAATTATTCGTATTTCTATTTGCTTTATCACCTGTGTTCATGTATGCACAAGAGAAAATAAGTCTCAATTTTGCACAAGTCTTTTCCGGCTTTCGGTTTAAAGATTCGCAGGGAAATGAAGATGAATATTTGAGCAGAGATATTAAATATTCTTATGCTGTCAATTATGAAAAAGTTTTTTCACCAGGATTTTATTTTAAACCTGAAATCGGATATAAAAATTTTGGTGCAAAATCAAATGTTGACAATACAAAAATAGATTGGAATCTTCATTATCTCGATTTCAATTTGGGTGGAGGCTATCTCTACAAACAACATAAGATTAAACCATATATCGGAGCCGCATTTTATTTTGCATATATGTATAAAGGCGACCAGACAATTGGTTCAGATAGTTACGACCTTTTAAAATTGAAAGCTTTGTCAACAACAGATTATGGCATTGATTTAGACCTTGGTGTTCGTTATGATTTTTCTGAATCATCAAGTGTTTTTATTGAACTTTGTAAAAAAAAGTTGCAAAATGAAAACATATAAAAGATTGAGTTATGAAGAGCGAGTAAAAATGGAAACATATTTATCGCTGGGAAAATTAAAATCAGAAATCGCCAACTTATTAAATCGTCCAAAAAGTACCAT
>JACREQ010000064.1 GCA_016218155.1 Bacteroidia bacterium | reverse complement strand
TCGCCTGTTTGATGTTAGCGGACGTTTTTATCGTATTATTTTAAAGATATTCTTGTACTTTTGATGATATCAATTGTTTAATTTCATCCCAAGTACATTTTTTTAAAATTTTGGGATTTATATCTTTCTCTGCATCTTCAAAGTAAGTTAAACTCTTGATTACATAAAAATGGTTATAGTTTAAAAATTTTTTCTCAAAGAGAGATAGCATTTCTTTTAAAGTATATTCTTGCAGTAGAAAATAAATATCATAAAAATCTTTTTTGGAACCTCTATTTGATACTGCAGCTAGCTTCATAGGAATTATGTCTTCCTTCGATAATAGCCGAATTCCGTCAAAAATAATTGGAGGAGATATTAAATTATAAGAATACTTTACAATATCAACTTTTATAAAAGTATTTGAATTTTCAGGATATTCAATTGTTTGTGTGATGCCCGTTTTATTTTCAATTATATCTATCAATTTATATTTTTTTTCCAATTGGACTCTTATTTCAGATGGATTAAATTCCTTATCTGTAAATAAATCTATATCAATAGATATTCTATGTCCAATTTGTAGGGCAAGGGCTGTTCCTCCTACCAAATTAAAATCTGATAAAAAGTCTTGTTGCATTAAACTCTTTAATAATTCCAGAGTTCCTTTGTAGACTGAGGAGTATTGTAACATTTGAAATCAATTTTTGATATGTTAAAATATATACTACAAAAATTTAAAGTTCGTTCGTCTAAATATTTCATTTGTTTTATTTCTTGTTTTATTCTCTCAACACCATAATATAATTTAATTTCTTGCCAATCTTTGATGTCTCCTCGTAACAATACTCGATTTATAATAAATTGTGAATATTTATCATAGTCAACATTTTCAAATTCAACATCCCAAAATAATGAAATATTTAAATCCATTTTTTTAATATTTATACACACTAGTGTCCTGTTAATTTAAAATAACGTTCTTTGAAATCTTTGATAAATCGAGCTTTCAGCATTTTTTAGTAGCGTGACGATTTGAATTGATTACATTTTCTCAAAAATAAGAAAATGAATCAAGGAAAATATGTCTTTGCTCAAATAGTAGAGTTTCTGCCACAACGATTATTCGATACCTGTGTTGAAAAATATAATGGCAATAAATGGACAAAACATTTTTCATGTTGGAATCAGTTGTTGTGTATGATGTTTGGCCAATTAAGTGGCCGCGATAGTCTTCGTGATTTACTTGTAAGTATTGGTGCACACAAACAAAAATATTACCATCTGGGATTTGGGAAAAATGTTTCCCGATCTAATCTTGCCAACGCAAATGAACAACGAGATTACAGAATCTACGAAGACTTTGCATATATTTTAATCTCTCAGGCCAGAAAACTTTGTATTTCTGATATTGATCTGAAAGATATAGATGGCCCTGTCTATGCCTTTGATTCAACATTGGTTGATCTTTGCCTTAATGTATTTTGGTGGGCTGAATTTCGAAAACATAAAGCGGCAGTCAAAATTCATACTCTATTTGATATAAGAACATCTATACCTGCTTTTATTTATGTCACAGAAGGATCGTATCATGATGTGAATGCTCTTGACTTACTCCAATTTGAGCCACAAGGATTTTATATAATGGATCGTGGATATATGGATTTTGAACGACTTTATCACATTCATCGGTCTCTTGCTTTCTTTGTAACGCGTGCAAAAGAAAACTTAAAATTTAAAAGAATTTCTGCTCACATCCCTGATAAAACAAAAGGGGTAATGTGTGATCAAATTATTCGGTTAAAAGGATATTATTCAAATAAAAAATATCCTGAACCATTACGCAGAATAAAGTACTATGATAAAGATGCAGGTAGAAGATTTGTATTTCTTACCAATAACATCGATTTAAAAGCAACAGATATAGCTTTGCTTTATAAATACAGATGGTTGATCGAATTATTTTTCAAATGGATCAAGCAGCATCTTAAGATTAAAAGCTTTTGGGGAACTTCCCCTAATGCAGTGAAAACACAAATCTTTATTGCCATCATAACATACTCGTTGGTATCCATAATTAAACAGAAAATGAAAACTGAATATTCAATCTACGAAACGTTGCAAATACTGGGTGTTTCATTACTTGATAAGACACCTATTCAAGAGCTACTTTTGAGCCAGATTTATCAAAATGTCAAAGAACAAAATTATATACAATTGAAAATGAACCTAATTTAATCGGACACTAGTGAATTTTTATTGAAAATTATAAATATTCATCATTCATTTTTACCTGCTTTTATTGGGGCAAATCCTTATAAACAGGCCTTTAAGCGTGGTGTAAAAATTATCGGGGCAACAGCGCATTTTGTTACCAACGATCTTGATGAAGGACCAATTATTACACAGCAGATTATTCCTGTAAATCATTCATATTCTCTGAAAGACCTTGTGAGGTCGGGAAGGGAAAACGAAACAGCAGCTTTATCGAGAGCCATGCAACTGGTGTTTGAAGACCGGGTGTTTGTATATAATAATAAAACTGTTGTGTTTGATTAAACCCAGGTCAAAGGTTGCCAGGATAGAGCTGTTGTTTGTAAAGTAAACTAAAAGGGTTAAAAAAACATTGAATATT
>JACREQ010000063.1 GCA_016218155.1 Bacteroidia bacterium | reverse complement strand
TTAAGAAAAAATAATTTTGAGGCAAAAAAAAACGAAAAACTGAAAAAAAAATAATGAGTCGTAAGAAAAATATTTATGGACAGGAAAACTCTCAAACAAAATTTTTGAAAAATGCGACTTTATGGACAGACACTAATTATTGCTCTCATATTTTCTTTAAAATGAACGCTAACGGTCGGGCGCTGGCACCGTGCTGCATTGTATGGTCTTTAACCGCGCATGGGCGTCAGCCCTAGCGGACACTTGGAAATCTTTGCAGCATGGAGCTATGCGCCATGTTAGCGGTATGTTGCCTTAGTACAATCATCATTTATTTTATTTTATTCCGATACTAAATTTAATAAATTTTTCTACAAGTGTTAATAGGCGATTTAATTAGATATATCAATTTTTAATTTTTTGCCAAGTCCTATTTCAACAATTTTCTGAAGAGTTGAGATTTCAATTCCAGATTTTTCATTCTCAATCTTTGATATATATTGAGTTGTTGTTCCGCTTTTCATTGCTAATTCTGTTTGTGTATAGCCTGCATTTATTCTTGCCATTCTTAATATTTTTCCCAGTCTGAATCCTTTATTTATTTGGTATGAAACACTGTTTTGATATAAGATATCTGGACTTAAATCAAAGTATCCATTTATCTTTTTATTCTCAATGTCTAATACTTCAATTTTTATATTTTCCCATGCCAAGGTTTGATTTATTAATTTGACTTTTCGGAACTCTTTTAAATCCGTTAATTTATATTCAATATCATTTGTTGTAATTTCCCATTCTTGAAATAATTTTTGAAAATCAATCAAACGATATTCTCCTGTATTAAATATACAAATTATTTGGTAGTCTTTTATCTTATATATTTTTAAAATTCTTGGCATATTAGTTTTTGTTCTCATAAAACCGTTTATTTAAAAGTTTAAAATTATTCAGTAAAAATTCTTGATGATTCTTAGCCCAGTCTAATACTTGACGATATTGAGCTTGTGGAATATTCCCTCTATATGTTTCTAAAGTCTCAATTATTATTAATATCTCATATTCCGCATATATTGCATGAAAATGCGGAGGTAAATGTTCTCTTGAATATATATCAATCTTGATTGAATTTAAAAGATAAATTGTTGGCATTTTTTATTTTTTCTACAAATTTACCTAATTAGATGATAACAAACAAATATATTGTGATTTTTTTTTCTAATCGCCTATAAACTTTTAGAAATTAGTATTTTATAAATTTATGTTTTTTTCATATCGGTATCATCATCGTTTTAAAAAAGCAATTATCGCTAACGGTACTCGCATAGGAAAAGTGCCACACACAATATTTATCAGCGTATATGCGCAGCATTAGCTTGTCAATACGTGTGGCATTTTTCTTATGCGATGTTAGCAGTTCGGGCATTTGTTTTACTATTTTGTTTATGTCAAAGTTATTGTTTTTCTGTCTTTTATCAAGAGGGAAGGAGAAAAATTTTGAAAAAGAGGGCTAAATAGTGTCTGTCCATAAAGTCGCATTTTTCAAAAATTTTGTTTGAGAGTTTTCCTGTCCATAAATATTTTTCTTACGACTCATTATTTTTTTTTCAGTTTTTCGTTTTTTTTTGCCTCAAAATTATTTTTTCTTAAAT
>JACREQ010000062.1 GCA_016218155.1 Bacteroidia bacterium | reverse complement strand
TTAAAATTTCGACTTTTTTATATCACAAAAAGCTCAAAAAACATTATTTTTGAAAAAATAGAATTTTTGGTAGCATCTCCTTGAAAAAATTGGAACTAAATTTAAAAAATCAGGTCGCATTCATGAGCAGACCCTATTTATACTTTTCAATTGTTGATCTCTCATATAATAATGGACTTGGTAAGGTTACAACAAAAAACAGTTTGCTATATAATACAAATGAAGTAGCAGAAAAATTAATAGCTGTAAGACATGCTAATGGTAGAGACTGGTGGTTAATTTTTCATCAAAGAAACACAGATGTTTTTGTTAAATATTTAATTCTTAATGATGTTATTTTAGGTCCTTTTACACAAGTTATCGGATCAGCATATACTTCTTCATTTGGCGGTGATATGGGTGAAATGGTGGCAAGCGCTGATGGTGATAAAATAGTAGCAACTAACCTTTGGGGTGTGATAGACTTGTTTGATTTCGACCGATGTACTGGAACATTAAGCAATTGGGTTGATTTAGGGTATAACCATTTTATTAACTATTCCGGTTGTGCCTTTTCTCCAAAAGGGAACCGACTATATATTACCCAGGCAGATAGTTTATTTCAATTTGATTTAACTGCTACCTCAATTGTAAACAGCAGGCAAACAATTTGGGTAAACCCTTATCCGAACGACCATGATATATGCCAAATGCAATTAGGACCAGATGGTAAAATATATATAGCAAATGTTTCAGGAACCAGTTTCCCAAATACTATTTTCGACACAATTAATATGAACCTGAGTGTTATTAACGAACCAAACGGTTTAGGTACTGCATGTTATTTTCAACCAAACAGTTTTTATCTTGGAGGGCGAAGGAGCTATGCCGGCTTACCGAATATGCCAAATTATAATTTAGGGGCATTGGAGGGCAGTCCGTGTGATACGATTACGCAGGTTGAAAGTATAAAGATAAAAGATAAAAGTGGAGAAGCGCTGGTTTTTCCGAATCCTGCACGGGAATTTTTAACAGTGAGCACACAAAACAGCATACAGGGCGCAAGCATTAGCATTAGCGATTTATTCGGAGTTGTGGTTTATGAGGAATGCGTGCAGCAAAACACCAATTAGGGTTTGCTCATTAAAATGATAACGACCTGAAAGTTATTAACATAACACATGTTTTTATTAACAATTTAATCCATAAGTGCATGGAAATATTATATTTGCTTTAAAAATACATGCACTATGATCACATATAAT
>JACREQ010000061.1 GCA_016218155.1 Bacteroidia bacterium | reverse complement strand
TTTCGATGTAGGAATTAATACTTTCGATGTAGAAAAGTCACTTTTCCATGTAGAAAGTAATGGTTTTGATGTAGGAAAATGATAAGACAATGTAAAAATTAATGCTTTGGATATTTGAAAGTCTCTTTTCAATGTAGAAAATGATCCTTTCCATGTAGGGAAACGATAAAACAATGTAAAAAGTAATGCTTTCGATGTAGGAAAGTCACTTTTCCATGTAGAAAAGTGACTTGGGGATGTAGGTAAGGGGTCTATTCAATGAACTTTGTCAGGAGGAGAGGTGATAATTGAACATATTCAAAAAATTAAATTCCTTTTGATGGTTGATAATTTTGGTTAACTTTAGAATATTAAAATGATTGAAATGTTCAAATCATATTGACAATTTTTTGAATTGATAAAATAATATATGAATATCCGCTATTATACCTAATATCTAAAATAATTCCTCTTGTCATTCCGGGCGAAGTCCTGGAATCTAGATTATAAAGAACAAGATTCCTGCATTCGCAGGAATGACAACTTAGGTTATTTATTCCTGATTGGGTATTATTGCGGACAATCATAAAATAATAATTTTAAAAGAAAATCATATGCCATATGAAATAACCTTGCAAAAATTATTGGAATCTACTGATAAGGAGCTATACGGACGATTATTACATCTTGAGACAATTGCTAAAAAACTTCTTATTTACACTCAAGGGAAATTCCCATATTATACTCCTCATGATTTCCAACACAGTCTATCCGTTGAAGAAAACCTTAATTGGCTCATACTTGATCCAATAAAAGAAAAGTTCAATAAATATGAAATCTTTTTTTTAATCTGTGCCGCTTGGTTACATGATTGGGGAATGGTAGGTGAAGAAAATGAAATCCCTGAGGAGATTAGGGAAAATCACCACATTAGGACTGAAAACTATTTTGAAACGAAATATGACACCCTCGGATTCTCACTTCATGAAGGAAGAATAATAGGCAGAATATGTAAAGGCCATCGTAAGATTGATCTATATTCTGAAGAATATGAAGACATGACATTTGGACAAGGTACAAGGATTCAAACAAGATTTTTAGCAGCGTTATTGAGAATAGCTGATGAAACAGATGTAACACATAGCAGAACCCCCGAAGTGATTTATTATACGATAAATCCAAGTGGTAAGTCAAAAGAAGAATTTGAAAAGCATCTCAATATAACTGGAATAGGTCAACTTGATGAGCCACATAAAATATATATCACAGCTATTGCAAGAGATCCTAGAGGGGCAAAGACTCTAAGGGAACTTACATTTAAAATTCAACATGAACTTGATACAGTAAAGAGCATACTCACACAAAATGGACTTTATTTAGATATTATTGAGTTAAAATTGGAAACACGAGGTTTCATTGATAAACCGATAGGATTTGAGATTAACAAAAACAAAGTAGTAGACCTTTTAATCGGAAAACATCTTTACGGAAAAATTGATGTTTCTATTAGAGAACTTGTTCAGAATTCAATAGATGCTTGCAACCTAAAAAAAATAATTCAGACTTCTTACAATCCCAAAATATCATTGATAAGGGAAAATGAAAACAGTTTAACCATATCAGACAATGGAATTGGTATGAGCTATACTGAGGCTAAACGATTTCTTTCAAACATAGGTACATCATTTTATGATTCGGATGAATTTAAAAAAACATTGGAAGATAAGTTGTATGATCCAATTTCATTTTTTGGCATTGGACTGCTTTCTTCATTTTTGATAGCAGAAGGACTGATAATTGAGACAAAGAAAGATAATGAGGATGCATGTAAGTTCACCATTTCTTCTTTTTCGGAAGATTGGAAATACGAAAAGGGTTCGCTTAAAAAGTCAGGTACTGTAATCACTTTGAATTTAAACTCGGAAGGTAAAGAGATATCAATTTTAGAATCGCTCAACAGATACTTTGTTTCACCAGACATACTTATTACTTATAAGGAAATTGGTAGTGAAGCAATAGTATTTAATAGTAGTTGGTCAATAAATGTTATAGAAGAACGATTTCTTGAGAATGAAGAAAAGAGCCATCCAAAATCGTTAAAAGAAATTGTTTCATTAAATAAAAATGAATATGATGCTTTTCTTGTAAATACACCAAATTACTTTTATCACCAATTAATTCTTTTTAATCATGGCGTTTTTGTTAAATGTATTAACATAACTGGTTTGGACAATAGTTATTGCGTTTTTCTGAACTTGAAATCTAATCTTATTGATTTGCACATTTCACGAGAAGATGTTATAATTAATGATAAATGGTTTTCTTTCATAAATACAATATTTAATGAATTTTTTGATAAAATTCGTGAGTTAAATCCAAACGCCGATTCTGAATATTTTATATCGCTTGTTTCAAGCATGATTGAGACAAGGTTAAGTATTCAAGAAGAGTTATGTGATGAATTGTTTGGAAATTTACCTTTTTTAAATAGTGTATTAAGCAGAATTCTTTTTCCAATTATTAAAAATGGCACCTTAGGATGGGCATTGTTTAATGAAATTTTAGAAAGTGAAACAATTCCTCTCTATAGATGCAATTCATACGAATACAAAGAAGAAATATCGTTGTATCTTAAAGCAAACAAACAAGGTAAAGCGTTCTTCAACCCATATCGAATGCCAACCGTTGGAAATATATTTAATGATAATGCGTCATCAGAACTTGTTGAATATCTTTATAAACAAAAGAACCCCAAATTTGAAAAAATTGATCTCAGAACCCTATTATTAAATATCTCAAAACCAATAAAAGTTGATTACTCAAAAATACTTCCATCAAATGTTCAATTCGCTTCATTTGGAGAACTAAAACCTTTAATAGTTGTTAATGAGTATCCTAAAGTTAAAGAGAAACATAATTATCTAGGTTGCTCCTATTGGGGTAATATATTATTATGGCATCAATTGATTGAAAAAAGCAGGCGTAATGTCTATACAAAAAGTCTAAGAGATTATAAGGATGAAAGATATGAATGCATACAGACAATTGAAGAACATACTGTATTAGTTGATTCAACCGACATTTTCATTGCTGAAATTATTAAGGCATATGATAATTTGAATCCAGATCAATGCCAGCTACTCAAACGTTATTTTAAATATTTGTCATATCTTCCTCTTGTTATAAATAACATGGAAAGTTGCCTAATATTTATTGAAGTTATTGATAGTATTGAAGATTCATTGTCTGTGTCTCTAGGTTTAAAACGACCTCAGGAACTATTTAAGCGGATGAAACCAAATAGTAAATTATATCTTCAATATTTTACTAAATGTGGTATGCAATATATTACAGTTTAATTTATTCTTTCATACTTTGCCTGAAATTCCTGTTTTACTTAAAGGGGTTGGATTATGTAAATAAAGGTTAGTGTATAAATGAGTTATACATAATGATATTTGCTTCGTACCAAGTGTTTTACTAAATTTGATAAAATTTATTTAGAGGCAGATGAGAACGATAAGTATAGAACTAGATAAAAATCAGTTTATTAAAATCTTGAATAAACTTGACGATAACGATAAACTTGAGATTTTTAATGAATTGAAAAAGTCTTTGTTTCTTAAGCGGTTTAATAAACTTCTTAAATCAACCAAAACTAATGAGCTGACTATGGAGGAAATAACCAAAGAGGTTGAATCAGTTAGGAAACAAAGATATGAGAAGAAAAAGCAAGAGATATAAAATTATTATTGACACAAATATTTGGATTTCGTTCTTGATCGGCAAGAGTTTACGAGGTCTACAAAATCATCTTGATTCTCAGAGCATAAAAATAATCACCTGTAAGGAACAGTATTGCGAATTATCTGAGGTTTTTAAAAAACCAAAAATCAAAAAATATTTTACCAAAGAGCAAGCAGAAGAATTTTTTGAACTACTTGATGAATCGTCCGATTGCATAGAATTGGTTACTAAATCCAATGCATGTAGAGATGCAAAAGATAACTATTTAGTTTCTTTAGCAATAGACTCACATTCTGATTTCCTAATCACTGGCGACCAAGATTTACTTGAACTTAATAGGATTGGGAAAACTCTTGTTATAAGATATAGTGATTTTGAACAGTTACTAAATCAATAAATCCTTTCATTTTAGGCTTTTCCTAAGTTGAATTTATTCTTTTAGGCTTTGCCTGAGATTCTACAATGTTTACCCTGCTGGCTTTGGATTGGTGTATAAAAATCTGTGTAAACTATTTAAATAATTAACGTCAGTTCGACATAAGCAATGTAATAATATGTTTATTTGCACATACATATAACTATTTAGCTTGATGATGGAAGGTTGGAATGATGGAATGATGGAGAACAAGAGGTTAGATTTTTGCTTGTATCCTCCATTTTTCCAATTTTCCATTATTCCATTGATTCAAATAAAACAAATTAATTGATATATAGGTTAATACATTGTTTCTTATATCGAACTCACGTTAATTAGCAGTATCAGTAGGGGTGGTTACTAAACATACCCAAATCAAATTCCTTTTGATGGTTGATAATTTTGGCTAACTTTGGTAAGGATTAACCGAAGGGGAATAATACATTGCAATGTACTTTTAGGGAATGTATAAAGGAGTTGGGTGCAAGACTTAAAAGTTTGATTTTCTGAAATTGGTTGACTAAAAATTTATTATCAGATGAATATGAAGATTAAAAGAAATTTTGTTACACCTTATCTTACCTTTGTTTTTCTTGTAGTTGGATTCTCAGGTATTTTAATGTTCTTTCATTTATTTGACGACTATACAAAGGTTGTTCATGAATTATTAGGGTTGACATTTGTTCTTTTTTCAGCCCTTCATATTATAATCAATTGGACAAGTCTAAAAAGTCACTTTAGAAAGAAAATCTTTATTACTTCAGGTGTAGTCGTTTTATTAATTTCGGTTGCATTTATTATTTTAGAAAAAGTTCATGGAAACAACGAGCGTATAGTAATAGAGAAACTTGTGAAAGCTCCTATCTCAAGTTCCTTTACTGTATTAAATGTTGACTATAATAAAGCAAAGATAATTCTCAAAAATAATAACATCACCATTGGAGACTCGAAAACAATAGAGGAAATTTGTGTTAGGAATCAAAAATCTTCAAATGAAATAATTGAATTGATTGTTAAATGATTATTACCATATATAATCAGTAATGATATTAGATATGCCTCCGCTCGTCGTAGATTGCTTTCAGCGAACTCGCAAAAAACGCTCGGTTAGCGAAGCGTATCTACGTCGTTTTTAAACAGCGGCTTATTCGCCTTATGGCTCCCGAGATCGCTTTGCTAAGTTCTAACCGCGCCAAATTCCAATTAAAAACAATACCGCTAACCCAAAACTTCTCACATTAGATTTTCTATCCTTACGGGCTTTGCTTGGGTAAACAGAGGTTAACACTTTAAGTCACTTGACACAGTTTAATGAATACACCCCAAAACCGAACTCATTTCATGCTTCCGTACTCCCGCTCACCAGAGGTAAGAGTAATTAAATAGCAAAAATATATAGATATTTCTGCACAAAAAATTAAGAAACTAAGTTTGCCGTTTGATAATCTATGAATTATAGCTATTTTTGATATAATATTTGATGAAAATTATATATATAAAAAGCTATAGGAAACCTGTTGTCGAATATGCGAGCATTAAATTATCTATCGAAAATTATAGGTTAGACCATTTAAGGGCTAAGTATTTTAATCACTTTGGGTTGATGCTTTAATGTTGGACATAAGATCAAGCATTAACAAGTTGCAGTGACAGACGAATATACAGCCCTCTAACCCCCGAAAGGGAAATATTAAACTATTGAAAAAATTAGTATGGAAGATCAATTAAAAAAAAGTAATAGCCTGAACAAAGAAACCTCCTCCCATTCAGGGAAATTAGGCAAGGGATTCTCTCTCTACAGTGAAGACCTTGCGCCTGTTCCACAATCAAAGCGAACATGGAATACATGGAACTATGCTGCGCTTTGGATAAGCATGAGCTTGTGTATTCCTACCTACATGCTCGCAAGTTCGCTTATCTCTGGTGGAATGAATTGGTGGCAAGCGATACTCACCATTTTTATTGGCAACACTATTGTCCTTATCCCTATGATTTTAAACGGGCATGCTGGAGCAAAATATGGAATACCATTTCCTGTTTTGGCGCGGGCAAGCTTCGGAGTAAGCGGCGCAAATATTCCTGCTATGCTAAGAGCGATTGTTGCTTGCGGTTGGTTTGGCATTCAAACATGGATTGGAGGATATGCCTTGTACCTGATGATAAAAGTGTGGGTGCCATCGATAGAAAATCTTCCGCAAATTTTTCCTGCTTCATTCACTTTGCAAACCGGACCAGCAATTACTTTTTTTCTATTCTGGCTGCTGAATATGTTTGTGGTTTATCTTGGTGTAGAAAGCATAAAGAAACTTTTAGTGTTTAAAGCATTTTTTCTTCCGATTGCCGCACTTGCGCTTTTATTTTGGGCAATCAGCAATGTGGATGGGTTAGGCCCAATACTCTCTCAGCCATCAAAATTTACAACAAGTGCAGAGTTCTGGAATTTCTTTTTCCCAGGGCTTACAGGCATGGTTGGATTTTGGGCAACGCTCTCATTGAACATTCCAGACTTTACACGCTATGCAAAAAGCCAGCGCACGCAAATTACAGGGCAGGCAATTGGGTTACCCCCAAGTATGACATTGTTTTCTTTCATCGGAGTTGTGGTAACTTCAGCAACTTTTATAATTTATGGTGAAATAATTTGGGATCCGCTGGTACTGGCAGGAAAATTTGAAAGTAAATTACTAGTGAGTTTTGCAATGATTGCCGTTACAATTTCTACTCTTGCAACAAACATTGCAGCAAATATTGTTAGCCCTGCAAATGATTTTGCAAATCTTTCTCCATCAAAAATAAATTTCAGAATAGGAGGATACATCACAGGTATCATCGGGATTTTAATTTTCCCGTGGAAACTTATTGCCGACCCCAACGGATATATTTTTACTTGGCTGATTGCTTACTCAAGTTTGCTTGGACCAGTTGGTGGAATCATGATTGCAGATTATTTTTTCATCCGCAGGAAGAATTTGAAAACGGACGATTTATATTCGCACACTGGAATTTATTCCTATTCGAAAGGATTTAACAAAGCAGCAATAATTGCTTTGCTGCTTGGCATTCTTCCAAATGTCCCCGGATTTTTGGTAACAATAAATCTTGTCGGGAAAAATTCAGTTCCCGAAATCATTTCTCATTTATATAATTATGCATGGTTTGTTGGTTTCTTTGTTTCCGGAATTTTATATTTGTTAATGATGAAAAGGAGTTCAAATTACAAATGATTGGCATTATCAATCCTAAATTTATCTTGCTATTTAACCTAGAAATTAAATTACTATAATAAGAATTTGCTTATACATACAATAAAAACTATTGAAACATCAATATAATGGGTCACATACTAATAATTGTACTCATAGTAATAGTTATACTATTATTTAAACGTGGTTTCTTTGAAGCAGAACGAAAGTTCCGTCGTAACTATTACCGCAATATCTACTTAAAATCAGATGCATGGAAAAGAAAACGCTATGTTGTTCTCAAAAGAGACAACTGGCGTTGTGTATACTGCGGAGCACGTGCAACCCATGTTCACCATAAGAGATATGCTAAGTATAATATTGGCAGAGAACCCATCGATTGGTTGGTATCTGTTTGCAAGCCATGTCACGAATCTCTGCATAGCTAAAAGTCTTTGCTAGTTTTGGATTTGGAACGAGTAGGGCCTAAAAATCTATATAAACTATTTAAATGATTTGCCGTGTTAGTAGGGGTTATTACTGAATATACTCAATCAAATTCTTTTTGTCAGTTAATATTTTTTGATAATTTTGATAAAGATTGCAGAAGATGAAAACACCTCCTAAATTGCTTTTAGTGAGTATGTAAACGAGTTAGAAGGTATATTCAAAATCAAATTTCAATTGAAAAATTAAGAATTTAAAATATTTACCTATGAAAACCCTAAAGATTACTATTCTACTATTTTTATTAGCATTTACAAATTACTCCTGTAAAAAGGATATGGATTATGAATATACGGGCTATGTAGAGATTCATCTTGGTTATTCACGCTATATTGGTATCTTCTGCCTAGATTATGATCTTAATAACTTTTACCCATCTGATGCTATTGTGGCTAGAGAAAATGCTAACGGTGTGGTTAAAATTGAGCTTAATCCTGGAAATTATGTATGCGCAAATATTTTTAGAACAGAGCATATTGCATTTCAGGTACGAGCTGGAGAAACCACAAAAATTACTTTTTAGTTATAGTAGTTAGTAGGGTATTATTAACCATTTATTGTTTTCTTGAAAAATTCGTTTTAGCGAATATCTAGTAGAATCATTTTGCATAATAATTTATTGTAAAAAATATAATATTTATTGATTATTAATAAATATTTATTATTTTTGTGACATAATTTAAACCTTAAACATATGTCGGGAAGAAATGATTTTATCTGGAAAACCTTAAATGTTATCACTTGGATAATCTTTTTAGGTTTTTGTGTTCAAGCAGGAGCCTTACTATTCAATTACATTTTTAGCATGTTTAAGCCCATTGCTACACACAATTTGCACCTTGGTCTTGATCTATCGAATCTTTATAGCCAAAGCAAAATTATTTATACCTATTTATTCAGCTTTGCTATTATTCTTTCTGTTTTAAAAGCTTACCTATTTTACTTGGTTATTAAAATATTTATGAAAATGAACCTCGTAAAACCTTTTTCAGTAGAGATTTCTGAGTATATTTCTAAAATTGGTTATTATGCTTTATCAATTGGCTTTTTAGGTTTAATAGCACATTCGTATGCAAAAAGGCTAATTCAAAAGGGTTACGATGTGAATTTAATTGAAAGATATTGGCATAGTGGTGAAACTTATTTACTAATGGCGGCTATTCTCTTTGTTGTTGCAATGATTTTTAAGAAAGGCATTGAAATCCAAAATGAAAACGACTTAATTGTTTAAGCTATGCCAATAATTGTAAACCTAGATGTGATGATGGCTAAACGGAAAATGTCTCTAAATGAACTTTCCGAGAAGGTTGATCTGACTTTATCAAACCTTTCCATACTAAAAACAGGTAAAGCAAAAGCAATCCGATTTAGCACTTTAAACGCCATTTGTAATGCTTTAAATTGCCAACCAGGTGATATTTTGGAATATGTTGATGAGGAAAAAGGAACAACCGTCCATTAACATGCGATTTTAACATCAATATTATGCTAACTTGTGACCTGCTAAATGAAATTAACTTTAACAATAAACAGCTGAGAAAATGAGTAATGTAAAGATATTTAAAACTCCTTTTGCACTTGTATATCCGTTGTATATTCAAAAAGTGGAAAAGAAGGGGCGTACAAAAGCAGAACTAGATGCTATTATTTTTTGGCTAACGGGATATGATGAGCAAGCATTGCTACAACAAATCGAAAAGAATAATGATTTTGAAACCTTTTTTGCTCAGGCACCTCTTATTAATCCTAATGCCTCAAAAATCACAGGTTTAATTTGCGGTTATCGTGTTGAAGAAATTGAAGACGAACTCATGCAAAAAATCCGTTATTTAGATAAACTGGTTGATGAATTAGCTAAAGGAAAAGCAATGGATAAGATTTTAAGGAAATGAAAATCCCTCGCTGACATGAATTAACTTGACATTACAAAAAAAGTTCAAGAATCAATGCTAACCCCATTGACTCTTGAAACTTTTAACTTTCAACTAATTAAACCTATACGAAAACTTTACGAGGAAAATACTATGTGGATGCGTATCGAATAAATTATTAATATCACTTCCTGTTGATGTGCTGTAGGAATCGTAGGAATCCTGTTTACCCATTGTCCAAACAAAGAATAGGGTAGAACCTGGACGATATTCCCAGCGAACTATCATATTCGATTGAAAATCGAGGAAGTTAAAGTCCATTTTAGGAAACGTATAATCTTTTGTTCCATCAAGGTTCTCATCAATTTGGTATTCATTATCGGTAGCATTATAGGTAAGCTGCGATGGTTGGTAAACATAAAATCTATCGGTAAATTTCTTTGCCCTTGGGTTGGTTATCATTTTATAGTCAGTATACCTGCCGCTTGTTAGGTATGGCCTGCCCCAATATTGTATTGTGAGTTCAGGGTTTATACTATATTCAAGCCTAAACGAAAGGTTGTATGATTTTTCGCTAATTGAAGCATTAATATATCTTGGATCTCCATTCCAATCGGTATTTGTAACATACTGTATTTTGGAATTGCTTTTGGAGATTTCAGGGGCAATCGAAATGGCGAGATTCTTTGATGGCCTGTAGTTTATAGAACCCCAAAAACCATGATAAACGCTAGCGTGATTATCGGCCCAATTGTTTGAACCACCTAATGATACGGTTAATGCTTTTCGTTGGTCGGAATTAATGTTATACCAATTGTTCCAATTACCTTCCCTTTTGAGCATTGGTCCCCCGCGTAATGAGCTGCTCGATAAACTTGTTCCGTTACGGTTAACTCCAGTGCTAAAGCTCCAGTAGTTAGTGAATTGAAGATGAAAGTTTACGTTTCCGCCTTTGTAAGCCGAAATTCCGCCAAAATTCCACCCTGTCCACTGGTTAAAGTTGATATTGATATTTCGGAAAATAAATACTGGCTCCCAGTAGCGCAAACCAACCCAAGCAACCTGAAAAATATCATCAACATTTTGTGAGTAACCAATATCATTTACATCAAGTTCAGGCGATTTCCACGATACAAATGTCATATATCGAACATGCCCTTCGCCTGATTTTCCAAACTGAATCAATCCCCCAGTTCCTGTTAAAGAGGTTCTTGATGAATCAACCCTTACATATCTTGCATCTGGACGCTGAAAATACCTAGCGGGGGCAGTTTGAGTAGATGCAATGGCCTCCTTTGTACCATTAACATTACTAAAGTAAAGTTTGGTGCTAAAATAATATATACGGTTTTTCCAGTACTGCTGGAAATCAACTCCACCTGTGAATGCATCTTTATGAAGATAATCTTTGGATGCATCGGTTAGCTGACGATTTGTTGAGGTAATAATGCTATTAATTATGGTGTTTCCTTTATTAAACTCCTTCTTTAGAGTACCTACAAAATAGTTTGTTAAAGGTTCAACAAGTTGACGTCGTCTTTTCCCAAGGCTATCGATTTGGGCATAGCTATTTGAGGTTAAACTCTCCATTATTCCAACGGATAAACCATTGTTGTTTCTGCCGCTAATCTTTGCTGCACCAAGAATTGTTGTATTCGATGGAATATCTATAAACTCTTTTTTTGCTAAATCTGGTGATAGTTGTGGAGATCTTCCAATTCTTCTTGAGTAGAAAAGATTCTCAGAAGATGATTCCCCATCTCCAGCCACTAGATTAAAGCTAAAAAGATTACTGCCAGCAACAAAGAAGGGTCTTTTCTCGGGGAAATAGGTTTCGAAAGCAGAAAGGTTGACTACTGAAGGATCGGCCTCAACTTGACCAAAATCAGGGTTGACAGTTAAGTCGAGAGTGAAGTTATTTGTTATCCCCACCTTTGCATCAATACCAGCATTTAATCCGTTTCTTTTACCTGTCATAAAGGGATTTCCTACCTCATTTTTAAACCTCTCGGTTTTTGTAACTATGTATGGTGCAAACTCAACCTGGCGGCGAGGGGTGAGGGAGCGAAGTCCATTTATCTGCCCAAATTCACTTACCCAACCTGATGCATCCTTAGGAATAAACTGCCAATACGATGATTCTTGTTTGCGGAAAAAGAACCTACCAACTTGCAATCCCCAGGTTAAATCATTCAAGGTGGCAAACCGAAGTTGGTTCAAAGGGATTTTCATCTCTGCGCTCCACCCATCATTCGTTTTTGCAGTTTTAACCCACCAAATAGGATCCCAGTTCAAATCCTGATTATTACCATCATCGGTGAGAATAAAATCTTTTTTTACACCAGCGGCATTTACCCAAAAACCAAATGCTGTTTTTTGATCATGGTATGAATCAATAGCTAAACCTACTGCATCACCATCAGTATCATCACGGCGCGAAATTCGGTAGGATACGCTATCGGGAGAATTATCAAAAGCCTTAATTCCTACATATAAAAAATCGTGATCGTAGATTATTTGAAACTCCGTTTTTTGCGATGGATCTTTACCTGCATGAGGTTCGCGTTGAATAAATCCACCCTGCCACACTCCTTTTTGCCATATAGCATCATTGAGTATTCCATCAATCATTGGCGCCTCAGTCCCTATAAGCTTAGTCTCGTATGACCTTTTTTCATAAGTAATCTTAGCAATGCTAGCACTGCTACTAGCCATTAGAATTACTAATACGATAATAAGTTGCTTTGCCTTCATCTTTAATTTAAATTTTAAAAGATCCCATTGTTCATTAATAATACCATCTATACGTTCAAAAGCTACAATAACAGAAGTAGTTTTCCACTAGCTACTTTGTAAATAAACTTGTCTTTGGAAAGTTTCTTTCCACCACATCCTCACAAGAGACATTTATTTTTATGTTTTGTTGCATTGTATTAGAAAAAAAATTTTTCATTTTGAAAGAGTGAATCGTATTTAATAGATTTTTTAAATAATAATAGCCGTTTATCCTATTGAGTAAAGAGCAATCACATTATGTGCCATCCCCAATAGTAAAAAGACTATCAGCTAATTATTAATAAAATTAAGGAAGATTTATTGTTCAGTTCCGTATAGTTCTTGTTCGGATTCGAACAAGATAGTTTGTTTGTGATATAAAATTTAACAGATTAGCTAAACATATTGTTTAAAAAACACTGCGATTTTCTCTTTGGGTTTATATGTTCTTCTCTATAAAATAGTATTGCATTGATAATTTTAATTTATTCAATAAACGTTTTAATTCCGGGGTAACTAAATCTTTTGACCGCAAATGTTTCTGGGTAAACAAAGAACTGAATATCTGCCTCCGTGCAAGTTTCATTCATACCATCCAATATCTGTACATTGATTCTGGCATAAGGAGCTTCTCTACTTATAAGTTTTGCTTTAACTGTAAAAGTACCATAAGTCATATTTGCAGGTTTTAGATAGCGTACCTCCATTTTTGATGTTACTCCTACTGTTCCTAGTTGAGCAAAAATTACCCAGCTGGCAATTTCATCCATTACGACTGCTTGAACGCCTCCATGTACAACGTCTTTAAAACCTTGAAAACAATTATCGGGGTTCCATTTGGATTCAAGGGTATTATCTTCCTCATTTAACCAAAATTCAAGTTTTAGCCCTAGATGATTATGAGGAGAACAGCCAAAACAATTGTAGCCATCAATATTTGTAAATGGATTATTAATCTTTTTCATTGTAAATATTTTTACAAAAATGAGAAAAATAATGTGATGTAAATAATATCAATTTATTTAGATAGAAAAAATGGAAATGAATCGATGAAAGCATTCTTCAATGCCAATGTGAGTAACAAAATAGCTAAACTTATTAAATTATAAAATGTTTCATTTCAGAACATTCTTACAATTTTGATACCTTTGTAAAGGATGATTAAGGCTAGATTAATATGAGTGTTTGGCTGATTCTGCTTTATTCGATAGTCTATATTTAAATTATGGAAACTAAAACAGGTCGAATTCTTGCAATTGACGATAATCAGGAAATCCTTTTATCACTTAGAGTCGCACTTTCAAAGCATCTCGAGGAGATTAAACTTTACGTTTCCCCAAGTGATGATGCAATTAAAGAGATTTCATCTGGTAATTACGATGTGGTCCTATTGGATATGAACTTTACTCCAGGTTCTACAAGTGGTAAGGAGGGACTAGATTTTCTGAAGAAAATAGTTTCAATTGATCCTACAATTTCCGTGGTAATGATTACAGCCTATGGTGATGTAAATATAGCCGTGGAAGCCATGAAACATGGTGCTACCGATTTTGTACTTAAACCATGGGAGAATAAAAAGTTACTGGCAACGGTTTTATCTGCCTATAATCTCAGTAAAAGTAAAAGAGAATCGTTAGATCTTAGGCAAAGTAGAAAGGTTCTGGCAAATGATATCGATACACCATACCTAGATATTATAGGCAATTCAGAACCTATGAAGAAGGTAATGTCTGCCATTGAAAAGGTTGCAAAAACTGATGCCAATGTGCTAGTTCTAGGTGAAAATGGTACAGGAAAGGAGTTGGTTGCAAGGGCAATTCATCGGATTTCGAATAGGGCATCACAGCTATTCGTTTCTGTTGATATGGGAGCAATACCCGATACACTCTTCGAAAGTGAACTTTTTGGTTGCGTTAAAGGAGCTTACACAGATGCCCGTGAGAATAGGCCAGGTAGGTTTGAGATGGCAACAGGAGGTACACTTTTCCTTGATGAGATAGCAAATATCCCGTTAACATTACAAGCAAAACTGCTTGGAGTTCTTCAAACAAAGCAGGTTTCAAGGTTAGGTTCAGTGGCAAGTAAAAGTATCGATATACGTTTAATATCTGCTACAAATGCATCAATTAATCAGCTGATTAATGAGGGAAAGTTTAGGCAGGATCTTTACTATAGAATAAATACTATTGAGATAACAATACCTCCACTGCGCGAGAGGGGTGATGATATTCATCTTCTTACAAATCATTACCTCGATATTTATGGTCGGAAATATGGCAAGCGGAATTTAAAACTATCAAAGGCCGTTCAGCGCCTTATACATTCATATAGTTGGCCTGGAAATGTTAGGGAATTAGCACATTCTATTGAACGTGCAGTTATAATGACCGATGGAGCTACAATTGAACCTGATTCTATCCTTTTTGCTCATCAAAATCCTTCAATGATTCAGCAGAGAGATACTAGCCTCCATATCGATGAGGTGGAAAAGCAGACAATCATTAAGGCATTAAAAGTCAATAATGGGAACATCAGTACTGCTGCACTGGAGTTGGGGATGGGACGAACTACACTTTATCGTAAAATGGCAAAATATGGCATTTAAATCGTTTCGATTTAAGGTAATATTTAGAATATTAATAATTACCTCTGTATTAGCTTTAATTATCTACTTTATAGCTAGACCATATTACTATTTTACTGTTGGCGAGTTATTACTTTTGATTATAGTATTGATCATTGAACTTATTCATTTTATAGAAAAAGGTCATCGTCAAATAAATCAAATGCTCGAGTCGCTTAAAGAGCGTGATTTCAGCCTTAAGTTTAACCCTGTTGAAGAGGGAAAAGTCTTCCGTGGTCAAGCCGAAATTTTAACCCAACTCGTGCAATCGTATCGGGATATAAGAATCGAAAAGGAGATGCACTACCAGTTTCTGAACTTAATTGTTAATCAGCTGAATTATGGTATTATTTGCTTTGATGCCGTTGGAAAAATTAGTTTATCGAATAAGGCGATAAAAAAGCTTTGTGGACTTAATGAGATTACGCATATATCATCTCTTAATAGAATCGATAAAAACCTCAGTAATGAGATTGAATTGCTTAAAACTGGCGAAGAGAAATTGATCTCTGTATTCAAGGATGGTGAATTCTTTAAGTATTCAATTTCTTGTAGCGAAATTAAATTGCTCGATGGTAGATACAAATTGGTTGCATTGCATAATCTACATTCTACTTTACAGGAGCACGAGTTAGATTCACATAAGAAGTTGATAAGAATTTTAACGCATGAGATTATGAATTCGGTTACTCCAATTCTATCTCT
>JACREQ010000060.1 GCA_016218155.1 Bacteroidia bacterium | reverse complement strand
TGCCTTTTTACTACTTTTAGTAATTCTGTTTTCTCTTTTTTGGTAATTTTAATTTTTATCGGTTTTCTCATCCATAATATTATCGGATGTTTTTTTCTTTACTTTACTAAAATAGAACGGATTTATCGAATGTTCTACTAGTTTTAGGAGATGAGGATATTAAAGAAAATTGGAAGGCTTATCAAAAGGCCTTTTTGGAGGGCAGATAAATGTTAAATATTTTAGAAAAAAGACATGCAATATTGGTAGAATAATTTGACCGTTATGTGATGGAACATCCTGAATTTGCCGCTAGTATTCCAAAAAATTCCCAGATTATTTTACGAGTCGAAAGAGATGATGAATATAATGAATGGTAGCGTCTTGAATCTTGAATCTGTTTTTATTATTTTGAATCTTGAATTTTGAATTTGTTTTTATTATGGGGATGAATTTTAATCAATATTCAGGTATAATGATATCGTGTTAAAATAGAATTAAGGGACAGGGGAAAAATGAAATAATCTCGAAGGGGTCTGAATGAAAAACAATGTACTGCTTGCACCAATGTTATCCCCTATCCTGCTATCCATTATTGAATTCCGCTATCTTCTTATAGAAAATATTTTGTAGGAAAAAATGAGATTGAAATTGAAGTTAGTTGCTTAGTTACTATCGACACTATTCTTCAAAAAAAGGGAATACTTATGTTGTTAAATGAAGATTTAATAAAAATGATTATTGATAAACTTAGTGGGACAATAAAACCGTTAAAGATTATTTTATTTGGGTCATATGCTTCTGGTACACCTAATAAAGATAGCGATTTAGACATTTTAGTAGTAATCGATGATAATTATTATCCAAAAGATTATAATGAAAATATGGAAATATACCTTAAGGTTTCTTCTGTTTTAAGTGATATTAAAAAAAAGTTTCCTATTGATCTAATAGTGCATACAAAATCCATGCATGAAAAATTTATTGAACTGGGGAGCATGTTTTCTAAAGAAATTTTACAAAAAGGAATTATCATATATGAAAAAAATTACACAAGAGTGGCTTGAACGAGCATCGGATGACCTTGATACTATTAGAGAAATTATTGATAAAGACTATTTAAGGGCTTGCAACGAAATAACTGTTACAAGTAGGCGCTCAGATTCAGGTCAAATTTTGTCACTCCGATTGAGCAAAACCGCAGGCGTAGCTCAGCTACGTTGAGGATTTTGCGATTGAGGTGTGGCAAAATCTGACCTG